>JANJUA010000444.1 GCA_024710825.1 Solirubrobacteraceae bacterium | reverse complement strand
GCGATCGGCACGAGGAAGGCGACGAGCGCCGCCGGCAGGAGGACTGGCGTGGAGGGCATGCCCCCACGAGGGGCGCGGGGCGCACGATTCGCCGTCCCACGTCGGACCGTCTGCTCGCGCGCCTGCGGTCGGCGGGCGCGTCGGCCCGTCGCTCTCAACCGTGGACCGAAGCTCCGCCTCGCTCCCCGCCCCGCAGCGCCGCGACGCGCGCCACGGCCTCGTCCAGGCGGGCGCGGAAGCTCGGATCGCGCCGGGCGCGCGCCTCGAGCGCCTCGCGCACCGGCAGGTACGAGCCTCGCCCCGTGGTCAGCAGCAGATCGGCGCCGGCGGCCAGCGCCCGCACGGCGGCGACCGGCGTCGACGGTGACGTGCGGACGGCCTCGGCCTCCAGCGAGTCGGTGACGACGACACCCTCGAAGCCCAGCTCGCCTCGCAGCAGGCCGGTGAGGATCGCCCGAGACTGCGACGCGGGCCGGTCGGCGTCGAGCGCGGGGTACCGGGCGTGCGACGCCATCACGAGCGGAGCACCCGCCTCGATCGCGGCCGCGAAGGGCGGCAGGTCGACGCGCTCCAGCCCGGCGCGGTCGACCTCCACGTCCGCGGCGGCATCGTCGGTGTTCGTCGTCGCCGCGCCGAGGCCCGGGAAGTGCTTGGCGGTCGGCAGGACGCCGCCCCGCAGCCAGCCGCGGACGGTCGCGGCGGTGAGCGCGGGGACGTCGCCGGAGAACGAGCGGCCCGCGAGCGCCGTACCGGAGCGGCCGGCGTCGGCGACGGGGCCGAGCACGACGTCGACCCCGAGAGCGCGCAGCTCACGGCCGGCGTCTCGGGCGACGGCGCGCGCCTCGGCGGCGGTCGCGCGCTGCGCCTGCCCCGCCGGCGGACCCGCCCACGGGACGATGCGTACGTCGCCGCCCTCCTGATCGACCATGACGAGGGCGCGGCCGCGCGACGCGCGGTGCAGGCGAGCGGTCATGGCGCGCAGCGCGTCGGGGGTCGAGAGGTTGTCGGCGAACAGGATCACGCCGGCCGCGCGCCGCTCGCGCAGGGCGTCGAGAACGTAGGCGGGCGGCTTGGTGCCGTGGAAGCGCAGGACGACCGTGAGGCCGGCGCGCCGGGTCGGCGTGAGGCGGGGCCGCGCGCCCGGCGCGGGCTCGCGATCGGGCCCCCGCTCCCCGGCGGGCACGGTCGCCGTGGGACCCTCCCCACCCCCTTCTCCCCCGACCAGCAGTGCCACCACCGCGATCGCGGCGGCGAGCGCCGCGAGTCCCGCCGCCCAGCGTCGTGCCGTCACTCAGGAGGGCACGACGACGCGGACCTCGACGCGCGTGGGACGCGTCGGCCGGGCCAGCGAGAGGAAGTCGCGAACGGGCGCGCCGTGCGCGCAGAACGAGCAGCGCAACCGCTGCGCCGGCGTCAGCGGCGTCGCGCCGTGCAACGCGATCGGCGCGTCGCAGGCCGGGCAGGCGAGCGTCCCCATGGCCAGGCGCCCCTCTCGGGCGGACTTGCGCTCCTCGTGCGAGCGCGCTCGCCGCGCGACCGGCTCGCCTCGAACCGGCTCCGCGCCATCGATCCCGCGGTGCAGGGCCACGCGCCCAGTCTAGGCTCCGCGGCGCCGATCCCCCGGCATCTTGATCTGCCCTGCAGGTTCGCGTGCGACACTGCACGCCATGAGCGACGACCCCAAGCGCCCCAGCTTCGAAGAGACCCTCCGCGCGATCGCCGAGGAGGCCCGCCGCTCCGTCGAGCGGATCTCGGACATCGATCTCGACGAGATCGCCCGCGCGACCGGCATCGACCCCGAGCGGGCCAAGGGCTGGCTCGACGGCGCCGGCGACTGGCTGCGCATCCAGGTCGAGCACGTCGAGGAGCGCGTCGACATGCCGACCGCCTCGGCACCGGCCCCGGTCGGCCACGACCCGCTCGGCGACGCGGGCCCGCATCCCCTCGACGTCCCCACCTCCGAACAGGGCCTCGCGCTCGCCGCGCTCGACTCGGGCCGCTGGGCGCTGGAGCCCGGCACGAGCACGCTCGTCGCGCACGGCGACGGCCCCGGGCCGCGCGACGCGCACGGACTCGTGCGCGCGCTGCGCGTACGAGACTGGCTCGACGCGGAGGGTGAGCTGACGCTCACGGGCCGCCACGCCCTCGCGCGCTGGCTCGACAGCGCCGATCGCTAACGACAGCCGACTTGTTCGGACGCGCCGTCTTCCGGAGCGGCGCGTCTCGCGCGGCGGGCCTGGGTAGCCGGTGCTTGAGCACCATGCAGGCCAGCCGCGTCATCGACGTACCCCGGGACACGCTCGCCCCGCGCCGTGCGCGCGCCGCGCTCGACGACCTCGACGGGATCGACCCGAGCATCGTGCCCGACGCCAAGCTGCTCGTCAGCGAGCTCGTCACCAACAGCCTCAAGTACGGCGGCGGCGGGCCGGTGCGGATCGTGCTCAGCAGCGCCGGCTCGGGGCGGCTGAGGTGTGAGGTCGTCGATGACGGCCCGGGCTTCGCTCCGAGCGCCCGCGCGACCGACCGTCCGCTGACGGACGTCGGAGGCTGGGGGCTGCACCTCGTCGACCGGCTGGCGGACGACTGGGGCGTCAGCCCGGCCCCTACCCACGTCTGGTTCGAGCTGGCGCCCGCCGCCGAACGCGACGGGCGCCGGGCTCGCTAGTCGATCGAGACGAAGAAGCCGTTGTTGACGGCGGCGCCCGTAACGGTCTGGAGCATGATGATCGAGACCTGCGTCCCGACCGGACAGCCGTTGCCGACCCCGAGCGTCGCCATGCCGATGACCGCGCCGTTGAAGCTGTCCTGCGCGGTGACCTGCACGTTGCGCGGAGCCGGCGAGAGGCCGTTGAGGCAGTAGACGCCCTGCACGTTGTGCACGATGTTCGCGGTCGACAGGCCCGACGAGTTCGTCGGGTTGACCGCGCCGTTGCTGCCGACGTTGCCGAAGGCGATCGCGGCGCCGGGGCCGGGAGGACCGGAGGGGCCGGCCGGACCGGCGGGACCAGCGGGGCCGGCCGGACCGGCGGGCAGCGAGCCCTTGCGGAAGTCGTTGGCGGTGAGCGAGCCGTTGCGCACGGCGGCGCTCGTGACGCTGTTGGGCGCGAGCTTCGCCCGCGTCACCGAGTCGTTGACGAGCTGCCGGGTGTCCACGCTGTTGCGCGGGAGGGTGGCGGCAGCGTACGACGTCCCACCGAGCGCTGCGAACAGCGCGAGGTAGGCGACGACGGTGCCGTGTCGGGGGCGGCCGAGGCGCATGAGAACGCGTTCCTCCATAGGAGTGTTGGATTGGGCGGGGCCCAGGGACCCAGAGACAGTGGTTCTCCGGGCGCGGCGAAGATCCTCGTTGCGATTCGGCGCGCAGGCGCTCGCCCGCGCCGCGTCAGCGCACCTTGGCCGACGCCGCCTTCTCGAGCAGGTGCTCGTGGCGGACGAGCTTCACCCGCGGCCGCCCGTGCGGCTCGCCCGCGGAGCGCTCGTGCTCGTCGATCGCCTCCCAGCCGCCGTAGTCGACGACGTCGACACCCCGCTCCTGTAGCCCGACGAGCAGCTCGTCGGGGGTCGTCGACGGCTCGGGCAGCCGGCCGCCCGCCAGATCCTCTACGAGCACGTCGACGGTCTCCTGCGCGCACTTCTTGTTCGTGCCGATCACGCCCGACGGCCCGCGCTTGATCCAGCCCGCCGTGTAGACGCCGGGCAGCGGCTCGCTCGTTCCCTCGCGGGTGACGCGGCCGCAGTCGTTGTGGATCGTCGCGCGGCGATCGTCGAACGGCACGCCGGGGATCGGGGTGCCGCGGTAGCCGATCGATCGCAGCACGAGGCCCGCCTCGATCGTCTCGGTCTCCTCGGTCGGCTGGGCCCGCAGCTCCGGCGTCAGGCGGTTGCGCACGATCCGCACGGCCTCGACTCGCTCGGAGCCGACGATCTCGACCGGCGACGCCAGGAAGCGCAGCACGATGCGCTTCGGCTTGCCGGCCGCCCCGCGGCGGGCGTACTCGGCGACGATCTCGACGTTGCGGTTGGCGGTGACGTCGGCGGTCTCGAGGAAGGCGGCGGAGTGCTCGTCGAGCGCGACGTCGGCCTCGTCGACGACGACGTCGCACGCGGCGAGGTCCGCCAGCTCGCGCACCTCCGGGTTGGTGTAGGCCGCCTGGGCGGGCCCGCGCCGGCCGAGGACGACGATCTCCTCGACCTGCGAGGCCGCGAGCGCCGCGAGCGCGTGGTCGGCGATGTCGGTCTGCTCGAGCTCGGC
>JANJUA010000441.1 GCA_024710825.1 Solirubrobacteraceae bacterium | reverse complement strand
CCGCGCCGCAGGTTCTCAGCGGCTGAGCCGGGGGTAGCCTCCCGCCATGCTCAAAGAGTTCCGCCAGTTCCTGCTGCGAGGCAACGTCGTGGACCTCGCCGTGGCCGTCGTCATCGGCGCCGCCTTCGGGGCGCTGGTCACCTCGATGGTCGAGGATCTCATCACGCCGATCATCGCGGCGATCATCGGGAAGCCCGACTTCTCCGACCTGACGTTCACGATCAACGACTCCGTGTTCCGGTACGGATCGTTCCTCAACGCGCTGATCGCCTTCCTGACGATCGCGACGGCGGTGTTCTTCTTCGTGGTCGTGCCGGTCAACGAGCTGATGCGGCGCATGCGCTCCGAGCCGCCGATCGACGAGGCCACCCGCCAGTGCCCTGAGTGCCTCAGCGAGGTGCCGCGCGAGGCGCACCGGTGCGCGTTCTGCACCTCGGAGCTCCAGCCGGCCTGACCGCTACCCGAGCAGCTCGAGCAGCGCCGCCTCGTCGACCACCGGGACGTCGAGGCGCTCGGCCTTGCCGAGCTTGGAGCCGCCGGGCGCCTCCCCGGCGACGACGTAGTCGGTCTTGCGCGACACCGAGGAGGTCACCCGGCCGCCGGCCATGAGGATCCGCTCGGTCGCCTCCTCGCGCGTCAGGTCGGGAAGGGTTCCGGTGAGGACGAACGTCTTGCCCGCGAGCGGCCCCTCCCCGGGCGGCGGCCCCTCGACCTCGAAGCGCACGTACGGGCGCAGCCGGTCGATCAGGTCGCGCATGTCGTCGTCGGCGAGCTGCTCGTGGATCACCTCGGCCATCTTCGCGCCGACGCCCGGCGTCTCGGCGATCTCCTCGGGGCCGGCCTCGAGCAGCGCGTCGATCGTCCGGAAGCGCTGGGCCAGGTTGCGGCCGGTGACGAAGCCGACCTCCTCGATGCCCAGCGCGAACAGCACCCGCCCGAACGGCACGTCGCGCGTGCGGGCGATCGCCTCCACGAGCTTGCGCGCCGAGACCTCGCCGTAGCCGTCCAGGCGCTGCACCTCCTCGGCCGAGAGGCGGTACAGGTCCGCCGGGTCGCGGATGAGCCCCTCGCGCAGCAGGCGGCCGACCTGCAGCTCCCCGAGCCCCTCGACGTCCATCGCCCCGCGCGACACGAAGTGCTTGGTCAGCTGCCACTGCTGGCCCGGGCAGCCCTTGCGGTTCGGGCACTTCGTGAAGACCGAGCCCTCCGGCTTGACCGTCGGGGTCCCGCACGACGGGCAGCGCGCGGGCGGTCGGGGGATCGGGCCGCGGTCGGGGCGCTCCACGACGTGCGGCGCGGGCGAGAGCACCTGCGGGATGACGTCTCCGGCGCGCAGGACGATCACGTCGTCGCCCTCGCGCAGGTCCTTGCGCTCCAGGTCCTCCTCGTTGTGGAGCGTCGCGAGCTTGACGACGACGCCGCCGACGGGGACCGGCTCGAGCTCGGCGAACGGGTGCAGGTCGCCGTACTTGCCGACGTTCCACATGACGCGGCGCAGCGTCGTCACCTTCGTCGTCGGCGCGAACTTCCAGGCGATCGCCCAGCGTGGATCGCGACCGACGGAGCCCAGCCGCCGCTGGAGCTCGGTGTCGTCGACCTTGACGACGACGCCGTCGATCTCGAAGTCCAGCTCGCCGCGGCGTCGCTCCCAGTCGAGGCACTGAGCCACCACCGCCTCCTCGCCCTCCACGACGCGGATCTCGCCGTTGACGGGGAAGCCGCGCCGGCGCAGCCAGGCGAGCGCGTCGACGTGGCGGGCGAACGCGACGCCGTCCACGGCGCCGATCCCGTAGGCCCAGAACGACAGCGGCCGCCGGGCGGCCAGACGCGGGTCGAGCTGGCGGATCGTGCCGGCCGCCGCGTTGCGCGGGTTCATGAACGTCGACTCCCCCGCCTCGGCCCGACGCTCGTTGAGCGCGGCGAAGTCCGGCAGCGACAGGTACACCTCGCCGCGAACCTCCACGAGCGGCGGCGCGTCGGGGATGCGCGCCGGGATGGAGGCGATCGTCCGGACGTTGTGCGTCACGTCCTCGCCGATCGCGCCGTCGCCGCGCGTCACGCCGCGCGCCAGCTCCCCGTCCTCGTAGCGCAGGGAGATCGCCAGGCCGTCGATCTTCGGCTCGCAGACGAAGGCGAACGCCGGGTCGGCGATGCCCTCGCGCGACAGGTGGTTGCGCATCCGCTCCACCCATGCCCGCAGCTCCCCCTCGCTGCGGGCGTTGGCGAGCGAGAGCATCGGCTGGAGGTGCTCGACCTTCTCCAGTCGGCTGACGGGCGCCAGGCCGCCGACGCGCTGCGTCGGCGAGTCGGGCGTGACGAGCTCGGGATGCTCGCGCTCCAGCGCCTGCAGCTCGGCGAAGAGCGCGTCGTACTCGTCGTCGCCGATGGCCGGGTCGTCGAGTACGTAGTAGCGATGCGCGTGCTCGGCGAGCTCCTCGCGCAGATGCGCGGCGCGGCTCGCCGGGTCCGTCAATCGAGCTCCTGGGCGGCCGGCGCCACCATGCGCGCGAGGTCGTACTGGCGCAGCGCGTCCATGCCCGCCACGTCAGTCAGGTCGAAGTGCAGCGGCGTCACGGCGATCCGGCCCGCGGCGACGGCGGCGAGGTCGGTGCCGTCCTCGTCCTCGTAGCCATGGTCGGCGCCGTAGATCCAGTACTGGCGGCGCTCGCCCTCCTCGGCCCGCAGCCGCAGCTCGTCGCGGTAGATGCGCTTGCCGATCCTCGTCACCTCGACACCCGACGGGTAGGTGCCGGGCGCGTTGACGTTCAGGAGCGTGCCGGGCGGCAGCGGCACCTCGTCGAGGCGGTCGACGAGGTCGGCGGCGAAGCGGGCGACGACCGAGAAGTCGAACTCCCGGCCCAGCCGGAAGTCCATCTCACGGCTGGCCGACTGCTGAGAGACCGCGATCGCCGGCAGGCCCAGGATGACGCCCTCGAGCGCGGCGGCGACGGTGCCGGAGTAGGTGATGTCGTCGCCGAGGTTCGAGCCGTGGTTGATGCCGGCCACGATCGCCTCGGCCGCGAAGCCGTCGACGAGGCCGAGCTTCGCGAGCCGAACGCAGTCGACGGGCGTGCCGTCGGTCGCGTAGCCGTGCGTCCCGTCGCCGAAGTCGACGCGCTCGACCCACAACGGCCTGCGGGTCGTGATCGACCGGGCCATGGCGGAGCGGTTGCCGTCGGGGGCGATGACCGCGAGCTCGATGTCGGGCACCCGCAGGAGCTCACGACGCAGCGCCTGCAGCCCGTCGGCCTCGATGCCGTCGTCGTTCGTGAGGAGGACCCGCATTGCCGCCAGTCTAGTTGTCGTCGTAGGACACGCCCGCGAGGTAGAGGCCGTGCGGTGGGGCGGTCTGTCCCCCGTCGCGCCGATGGCCGCCCTCCAGCAGCGCGGCGAAGTCCTCGACGGTGCGCCGGCCCCCGGCGACCTCGAGCATCGTGCCCACGAGCGCGCGGATCATCTGGCGCAGGAAGGCGTCGGCGGTGATCCAGAAGCACAGCAGGTCGCCGTCGCGGCGCCACTGCGCGGCGGAGACGATCCGCCGGAAGCGCACGTGGTAGGTGTCGGTCGGCGTGAAGGCGGTGAAGTCGTGCTCGCCGTGCAGCGCGCGGGCGCAGCCGTCCAAGGCGTCGGTGTCCACCGCGTACGGCCAGTGCAGCGCGCGGCCGCGCTCGAACGGGTCGCGGACGCGGCGGGCGAGGACGCGGTAGCAGTACGTGCGCGAGCGGGCCTGGCGGCGGGCGTCGAACCCGGGCGGCGCCGGATCGGCGGCGAGGACCGCGATCTCCGGCGCCAGCAGCGCGTTGACGCCGGCGAGGCGCTCCGGAGGATCGCCCTGGTAGGAGGCGACCTGCCCCCAGGCGTGCACCCCGCGGTCGGTGCGGCCCGCGACGGTCAGCGCCACCTCCTCGCGGCGCAGCACGGTCGCCAGGGCCCGCTCGAGCTCGTCCTGCACGGTGCGCTGGCCGGGCTGCTTGGCCCAGCCGACGAACGGCGCGCCGTCGTAGGCGATCGTCAGGCGGGTGATCGGCACGGGCGGCATGGTGGCGCCGGCTGCGGGCCGGGCGATTCAGCGGCCGCGCCGCACGAAGCGGCGAACGAGCCACGAGGAGGCGCCGTGCCAGGCCAGCAGCGCGCCGGTCGGCACGAGCGCGAGCGCCGGCCAGAACGGGCCGCCGCCGGTCAGCTCCCAGACGCCGATGAGCGAGCCGTTGAGCACCACGACGCTCGCGCCGTGGGCCTTCAGCGCCGTGCGGTCGAAGCGGTCGACGGCGGCGCCGAAGCGCTGGAGCCGCCGCCGCGGCACCCCCCGCAGCGCCACCGCGAGGTCCGTCTGCGTACGGGCGGCCTGCGCGCGGGCGCAGCGAGCCTCGAGGTCGTCGAGCTCCAGACGCCCCTCCGCGTAGGCGCCGTGGAGCAGCCGCAGCGCCGCGTCGCGGTCGCGCTCGGAGGCGAGCGCAGGCGAGCCCATCCCGATCGGATGTCCCACGCGCGCCACCATCACAGGGCTAGACCAGCTCGAGGTAGACCATCTCGGTCGCGTCGCCGGAGCGCGCGCCGAGCTTGAGGATGCGGGTGTAGCCGCCCGGCCGCTCGCTGTAGCGCGGAGCGACCTCCTCGAACAGCTTGTAGACCGCGAACTTGTCCTGTCCGAGGTGGCTCAGCGCCTGACGGCGCGCGTGCAGGTCGCCGCGCTTGGCGAGCGTGATGAGCTTCTCGACCTCCGGCTTGACGGCCTTCGCCTTCGCCTCGGTGGTCTTGATGCGCTCGTGCTCGATGACCTCCTTGCAGAGGTTGCGCAGCAGCGCCTTGCGATGGGCGGTGTCGCGACTGAGCTTGTGGCGGGTCTTCTGGTGGCGCATCGTGCTTTCCGATCCTAGTCCTCGCGGAGGCCCAGTCCCCGGGCCTCCAGCGTCTCGATGACCTCGTCGATCGACTTCTTGCCGAAGTTCGGGATGGCGTTCAGCTCGCCCTCCGACTTCGAGACCAGGTCGCCCACCGTCTGGATGCCCGCCCGCTTCAGGCAGTTGTACGACCGCACGCCGAGCTCGAGCTCCTCGATGAGGATGTCGTGCATCGGGCCGCCGGACGCCGCCGCGGCGCCGCCGCCCGCGCCGTTGCCGCCGGTCGGGACGCCGAGAGCGCCCTCGAGCTGGCCGGCCGGACCGGCGCGCAGCTCCTCGACGCGGTCGGCGTCGGTGAAGATCGCCAGCTGCGAGATGAGCAGCTCGGCCGCCTCGCGCAGCGCGGCTCCCGGGTCGATCGAGCCGTCGGTCTCGATGTCGAGCGTCAGCTTGTCGAAGTCCGTGCGCTGCCCGACGCGCGCCTGCTCGACCGCGTACGCCACGCGGCGCACCGGCGAGAAGATCGAGTCGATCGGGATCACGCCGATCGGCTGGTCGGCCGTCTTGTTCTCCTCCGCCGGGCGGTAGCCGCGCCCGCGCCCGATCGTGAGGTACAGCTCGAGCTTCGTCTTCTTCTCGAGCGTGGCGATGTGGACGTCGGGGTTGAGGATCTCGACGCCCGCCGGCAGGTCGATGTCCTTCGCGGTGATGTCGCCCGGCCCCGTGACGACGAGCGGCGCCTCGACCTCGGTGGCGTCCGAGTGCATCTTGCACACCACGCCCTTGAGGTTGAGCACGATGTCCGTCACGTCCTCCTTGACGCCTTGGATCGTCGAGAACTCGTGCGCGACGCCCTCGATCCGCACGCTCGTCACCGCGGCGCCGCTGAGCGAGCTGAGCAGCACGCGGCGCAGCGAGTTGCCGAACGTGTAGCCGAAGCCGCGATCGAGCGGCTCGATCGCGAAGCTGCCGCGGTTGTCGTCGACCGATTCGCTGGTGATCCGGGGGACTTGGAAGTCGAGCATCAGGGTCCTGACTTGTCGTTCTCTCATGGCGGCGCTGGGGCGCACCTCACCGCGCCGCTCTCGTAAGCGGGGTGGGCTACTTCGAGTACAGCTCGACGATGAGCTGCTCCTGCACCGGCGCCGCGACCTCGCGTCGCTCCGGCTTGCGCAGGACCTTGGCCGTCAGCGCGTCGTGATCGGCCTGAAGCCACGCCGGCACCTGGCCGGTCAGCTCGGTGGCGTCGCGGATCGCGGCCTCGGCGGTGGAGCCGGCCTTGATCGCGATGACCTCGCCCTCGCGGACCTGGTAGCTCGGGATGTCCACGCGGCGGCCGTTCACGGTCCAGTGACCGTGGCGGACCATCTGCCGCGCCTGGCGGCGCGACGCGGCGAAGCCGAGGCGGACGAGCACGTTGTCGAGCCGCAGCTCGAGAAGGGTCAGGAGGTTCTCGCCGGTGATCCCCTGCTGCCGGCTCGCCTTGTCGTAGTAGTTGGCGAACTGCTTCTCGAGGATGCCGTAGTAGCGCTTGGCCTTCTGCTTCTCGCGGAGCTGGAGGCGGTACTCCGACTGCTTCTGGCGGCCGCGGCCGTGGTCGCCCGGCGGGTACGAGCGGCGCTCGACGCCGCACTTGTCGGTCAGGCAGCGCTCCCCCTTGAGGAAGAGCTTCTGCCCTTCCCGGCGGCACTGCTTGCACTGCGGCGAGGTGTCTCGGGCCATGGTTCTCCTACACGCGGCGCCGCTTGCGGGGGCGGCAGCCGTTGTGGGCTTGCGGGGTGACGTCGCGGACGCCGGTGACCTCGAGGCCGGCGGCCTGCAGCGAACGGATCGCCGTCTCGCGCCCGGAGCCCGGACCCTTGACGAACACCTCCACCTTCTGGAGCCCCTGCTCCATGCCCTTGCGGGCGGCGGCGTCGGCGGTGACCTGCGCGGCGAACGGCGTGGACTTGCGCGAGCCCTTGAAGCCCGCTCCTCCCGCCGACTCCCAGGCGATGACGTTGCCTTCGCGGTCGGTCAGCGAGACGATGGTGTTGTTGAACGACGTCTTGATGTGCGCCTGGCCGATCGGGATGTTCTTCCTCGGCTTGCGGCGGCCACGCGTCGGGCGCTTGGGTGCGGGCACTTACTTCTTCCCCGCCTTCTTCTTGCCGGCCACGGACATGCGCTTCGGCCCCTTCCGCGTGCGGGCGTTGGTCTTCGTGTTCTGGCCGCGCACGGGCAGGCCGCGCCGATGGCGCAGGCCGCGGTAGCAGCCGATCTCCATGAGGCGCTTGACGTCCTGGGAGCGCTCGCGCCGGAGATCGCCCTCGACGGTGAGGTTGCGATCGATCGCGTCGCGGAGCTTGCTCACCTCGTCCTCGGTGAGGTCGCGCACGTAGGTGTCGGGCGACACGCCCACGGAGGAGAGAAGCTCGTTGGAGGTCGAGCGGCCGATGCCGTAGATGTACGTGAGACCGATCTCGACGCGCTTGTTCAGCGGGATGTTGATGCCTGCGATGCGAGCCATGCGTCAGCCCTGCCGCTGCTTGTGGCGCGGGTTGGAGCAGATCACGAGCACCGCGCGATGGCGGCGGACGATCTTGCACTTCTCGCACATCGGCTTGACCGACGGTCGAACCTTCATAGTCCCTTTCGTGAGGTCAGGAAGAGGCATCTCGCAGGCAGGGGCCGGCGAAAGGCGCGACCGTTGAAGATAGCAAAGGTCGTCGGCCGGGCGGGTTGACGTCCAGCGCGTCTGCTACGCCGCCGCCTGCTCCTTGTCGAGGTGCCACGGCGTGAGGATCCGCGGCCCGGCCGCGGTGACGGCGACGGTGAACTCGAAGTGGGCGGCCAGCGAGCCGTCCTGGGAGTAGATCGCCCAGCCGTCGGAGCCCATGCGGACGGCGTGGCGGCCGGCCGTGGTCATCGGCTCTATCGCCAGGACCATGCCCTCCTCGAGCAGAGGGCCGCGGCCCGGATCGCCGAAGTTCGGGATCTGCGGGTCCTCGTGCATGTCGCGCCCGATGCCGTGCCCGACGAGCGAGCGGACCACCGACAGGCCCTCGGCCTCGACGGTGGCCTGGATCGCATGGGATACGTCGCCGAGGCGGTTGCCGGCCCGCGCCTGCGCGACGCCGTCGTGCAGCGAGCGCTCCGTCACGTCGAGCAGCTTGCGCGCCACGGCCGAGATCGGGCCGACCGCGAACGTGCGGGCGCCGTCGGCGACCCAGCCGTCGTAGGTGACGCCGATGTCGAGCGAGATGATGTCGCCCTTCTCGAGCGCGTACGGCCCCGGGATGCCGTGGACGACCATCGAGTTCGGGGAGGCGCAGATCGAGCCGGGAAAGCCGTTGTAGCCCTTGAAGCTGGGCACGGCGCCCTGGGAGCGGATGAACCGCTCGGCGGCCTCGTCGAGCTGCTTGGTCGTGACGCCGGGACGGACCTTGCCCTCCAGCAGCTTCATCGTCCGCCGGTGGATCTCTCCGGCGGCCGCCATCTTCTCGATCTCCTCCGGGGACTTCCGGACGATCATCAGACCATCAAATCTGCTCTTCGAGCCTCAGGGTCGCGAGCGTCGCCCGGATGTGGTCGTGCACCTCGGTCGGCGACCGGGTGCCGTCGAAGCGCTTGAGGATGCCGCGCTCCTCGTAGAACTCGACGAGCGGCGCGGTCTGCTCGTGGTAGACCTTCAGCCGGGTGCGGACCGTGTCCTCGCGGTCGTCGTCGCGCTGGATCAGCCGCGACCCGTCGATGTCGCAGACGTTGTCGTGCTTGGGCCGGTTCGTGTCCACGTGGTAGACGTGGTTGGCCTTCTGGCAGACGCGGCGGCCGGAGATGCGGCGCACCACGTCGTCGTCGTCGACGTCGATCAGCAGCGCGGCGGTCAGCGACCGGCCGAGCTCCGACAGCGCGCCCTCGAGCGCCTCGGCCTGGGTGACCGTGCGCGGGAAGCCGTCCAGCAGGAAGCCGTCCTGCGCATCCTCCGCGCCGACCTTCTCGACGATGACGCCGATGATGACGTCGTCGGGCACGAGCTCGCCGCGATCCATGACCGCCTTCGCCTGGCGCCCCAGCTCCGTCCCCTCCTCCACCGCGGCGCGGAGCATGTTGCCCGTCGACACGTAGAGCAGGCGGAAGTCGTCCTGCAGGCGCTCGGCCTGGGTGCCCTTGCCGGCGCCCGGCGGGCCGAGGAGGATGAGGTTCAGCTCCGACACGAAAGCCGGACCTTACTTCAGGAAGCCTTCGTAGTTGCGCATCATCAGCTGGGCCTCGAGCTGCTTCATGGTGTCGAGCGCCACGCCGACGACGATCAGGATCGACGTTCCGCCGAAGTAGAACGTCGCCGACGTCTGGCTGATGAGGATCGTCGGCAGCGCCGCGACCGCCGCGAGGTACAGCGCGCCGGGGAACGTCAGCCGGGCCAGGACGCGGTCCAGGAACTCCGCCGTCGGGCGCCCCGGTCTCACCCCCGGGATGAAGCCGCCGTACTTCTTCAGGTTGTCGGCCTGGTCGACGGGGTTGAACGTGACCGCCGTGTAGAAGTACGTGAAGATGATGATGAACACCGACTCGCCGACGAGATACGGCCATCGACTCGGCGAGAACCAGTTGGCGAAGTCGTTCGCCCACGGGGTGTTCAGGAGCTGCCCGATCGTGGGAGGGAACGCCATGATCGACGCGGCGAAGATGACCGGGATGACGCCCGCCATGTTCACGCGCAGCGGCAGGTAGGTCTGGCCGCCCTGCGTCATGCGGCGGCCGATGACGCGCTTGGCGTACTGGATCGGGATGCGCCGCTGGCCCTCCTGCATGAAGCAGATCGCCGCGATCACGGCCAGCGCGATGAACGGCATCATCACCTTGAAGACCTGGTCGTCGTTCGTCCACCACTGCGAGACCCCGTTGGGGAGCCCCGAGACGATCGACGCGAAGATCATCAGCGAGATGCCGTTGCCGATGCCTCGCTGGGTTATCAGCTCGCCCATCCACATGAGCAGCACCGTCGCCGCCGTGAGCGAGAGCACGATCAGGAAGACCGTGGCCGCGTTGAACGGGTCGATGAGCGCCTGGCCGGCGTTGTCGGAGAACGAGCGGAACAGGAAGACGTAGCCGATCGCCTGAGCGAACGAGAGTCCGACCGTGAGGTAGCGCGTGTACTGCGTGATGCGCTGCTGGCCGACCTCGCCCTCCTTCTGGAGCTTCTCCAGCGACGGCACGACGACCGTCAGGAGCTGGAGGATGATCGACGCCGTGATGTACGGCATGATCCCGAGCGCGAACAGGGCGATGCGTGACAGGCCGCCGCCCGAGAACGTGTTGAGGAAGTTCAGGACCCCGCCGCCGCCGAACTGCTCCTGGACGGACTCGATGGCGCTCTGGCTGACGCCCGGCACCGGGATGTGCGACCCCAGCCGGTACAGCGCGAGGATCATCGCCGTGAAGGCGAGCTTCTTCCGGATGTCCGGGACGGTGAACGCGCTGAGGATCGTCGAGACCATCGAAGTCCCCGGCAGGCTACTTGGCTAGTCCTCGATGATGACGCAGGTGCCGCCGGCGGCCTCGATGTGCTCGCGCGCGGACGCGCTGAACGCATGGGCGTGGACGGTGAGCGCCTTGCTCAGCTCGCCCTTGGCCAGCACCTTGACCGGGACCTGCTTGCGCGTGCCCAGCCCCTTCTCCCGCATCTCGTCGAGCGTGACCTCGGCGCCCGCCTCGAACCGATCGTCGAGGTCGCCGAGGTTCACCGGCTGCGTGTGCGTCCGAAACGGCTCGAACGGCATCGACTTCTTCATGTGCGGACCGCGCAGCTTGCGCATCCGCATGTGGATCGGCATCTGGCCGCCCTCGAAGTTCGAGCGCGACTTGGAGCCCGAGCGCGAGCCGGCGCCCTTCTGGCCGCGGCCCGACGTCTTGCCGGTGCCGGAGCCCTCGCCGCGGCCGACGCGCTTGCGCGCCTTGCGCGACCCGGGCGCGGGCTTCAGCGAATGCAGCCCGATCCGCTCTTCCGTGTTCTCGTTGTCAGCCATCGACCTTCACCAGATGGCGGACCCGGTGCAGCATGCCCCGAGCCTGCTCGTTGTCCTTGACCTCGACCGTGTGGCCGATCCGCCGGAGCCCCAGCGAGCGCAGCGTCTCGCGCTGCGCGTGGTTGGCCCCGTTGCTCGACCTGATCTGCGTGACCGTCACCGTCGTCGCCTCGGCCATCACGCCGGAACCTCCTCCGGGGTGGCCTCTTGCGCGTCGGAGCCGCCGAGGCCGAGCACCGCGTTGACCGACAGGCCGCGCAGCTGCGCGACCTCCTCGGGCTTGCGCAGCGCCTGGAGGCCGGCGATCGTCGCCTTGACCAGGTTGATGGGGTTCTGGGTGCCGAGGCTCTTGGAGAGGATGTCGTGGATCCCTGCCAGCTCGAGCACCGCGCGCACGCCGCCGCCGGCGATGACGCCGGTGCCGGGGGAGGCCGGCTTGAGCAGCACGTGGCCGGAGCCGAAGATGCCGTCGACCTGATGGGTGATGGTCGAGCCGTGCTTGGGCACGCGGAAGATGTTCTTCTTGGCCTGCTCGACGCCCTTCTGGATCGCGAGCGGGACCTCGTTGGCCTTGCCGTAGCCGACACCGACCACGCTCTCCTCGTCGCCGACGACGACGAGGGCCGTGAAGGAGAAGCGCCGGCCGCCCTTGACCACCTTGGCGACGCGGTTGATCTCCACCACGCGCTCCTGGAGGTCGAGCCCGGCGGGACTGACTGAACGATCGATCTGCATCAGGGTCTCTTCCTAGATTGCCAGGCCGGCTTCGCGGGCGCCGTCGGCCACGGCCTTCACGCGGCCGTGGTACTGGTAGCCGCCGCGGTCGAACACCGCGCGCTCGACACCGGCGGCCTTCGCGCGCTCGGCGACCAGCTCGCCGACCCGCTTGGCCTGCTCGTCGCGCGGCAGCCCGCGCACGTCCGGCTCGGTCCACTGGGCGGCCGCGATCGTGCGGCCGGCCTCGTCGTCGATCACCTGGACGAACATGCCGCGGTTCGAGCGGAACACCGCCAGGCGCGGCCGCGTCGCCGTGCCGACCACCTTGGCCCGCACGCGGCGGCGGCGCTTGAGACGGCGCGCTTCCTTGGTTACAACGCTCATCGAGAAGCCTCCTCGAGGGGCGAAGCCGCAGTCGATGAGGACCCGCAGGGTCTCATGCGCGCTTGCCCACCTTCCGGGCGACGTACTCGCCCTCGTAGCGGATGCCCTTGCCCTTGTAGGGCTCCGGCGGCCGCTGCTTGCGGATGATGGCCGCGATCTCGCCCACGGCCTGCTTGGAGATGCCCTTGACGATCACGCGGGTGGGCATCGGGACCTCGAACTCGATGCCCTCGGGGGCCTTGATCGAGACCGGGTGCGAGTAGCCGAGCGCGAGCTCGAGGTCGCGGCCCTTGAGCGTGGCGCGATAGCCGACGCCCTGGATCTCCAGCGTCTTCGTGTAGCCGGCGGTGACGCCCTCGACCATGTTCGCCACGAGCGAGCGCGTGAGCCCGTGCAGGGCGCGGTGCTCGCCGCGGTCGGTCGGGCGGGAGACGGTCACGGTGTCGCCGTCCTGCGCGACGGTCATGTCGCGGTGGATGCGCTCCGAGAGCTCGCCCTTCGGACCGTGCACGCGCACGACGTCCGGGTCGATCGAGATGGTCACGCCCGTGGGCACGGGGATCGGCTTGCGTCCGATACGGCTCACAGCACGCTCACCAGACCTTCGCCACGATCTCGCCGCCCACGCCCGCGCGCCGCGCGTCGTGGCCGGTCATGACACCACGGGAGGTCGACACGATCGTCGTGCCCATCCCGCCCTGGACCTTGGGGATCTCGGTCGCGGGGACGTAGCGCCGCTGCCCGGGGCGCGACACGCGCTGAAGCCCGGCGATCGCGGACTGGCGTGCGTCCGTGTACTTCAGGCGCACGCGGATGAGCTGCGCCGGACGGTCGGCGGTCGGCTCCTCGATCTCGAAGCCCTCGATGTAGCCCTGCTCGGAGAGGATCCGGGCCATCTCGATCTTCAGCTTGCTGGAGGGGATGTCCACCGTCTCACGCGCAGCGTGGATCGCGTTGCGGATCCGCGTGAGGAAGTCGGCGATGGGATCGGTCATGGACATGCGTTCGTTACCAGCTGCTCTTGGTCATCCCGGGGATGTAGCCGTCGTGGGCCAGCTCGCGCAGGCAGATCCGGCACAGGCCGAACTTGCGGTACACGGCGCGGGGGCGGCCGCAACGGCGACACCGAGTGTACTCACGGGTCTTGTACTTGGCGGGGCGCGCCTGGCGGACGCGCTGCGAGGTCTTCGCCATTCGTGCTCCTACTGACTCTCTCGGGTGAAGGGCATGCCGAACGCCTGCAGGAGCGCGAGGGCGCCCGCGTCGTCCTGCGACGTCGTCGTGATCGTGATGTCCAGCCCGCGCACCTGGTCGACCGCGTCGTAGTCGATCTCCGGGAAGATGATCTGCTCGCGCACGCCGATGGTGTAGTTGCCGCGGCCGTCGAAAGAGGTGCGCTTGAGCCCGCGGAAGTCGCGGATCCGCGGGATCGCGACCGACAGCAGGCGGTCGAGGAACTCGTAGGCGCGGTCGCCGCGCAGCGTGACGGCGAGGCCGACCGGCATCCCCTCGCGCAGCTTGAACGCCGCGATCGACTTGCGCGCGCGCCTGACGCTCGGCTTCTGGCCGGCGATCGTCGCGAGCTGCTCCTGGGCCTGCTCGAGCATCTTCGAGTCCTGCTTGGCCTCGCCGACGCCCATGTTGAGCGTGATCTTCTCGATCTTCGGGACCTGCATGATCGAGGCGAGCCCGAGCTGCTCCTTCAGAGCAGGCCGGATCTCCTCCTGGTAGCGGGCCTTGAGACGAGCGGTGGTGGGGGTGTCGGTTGCCATCAGTCGATCTGGGTGCCGGAGCGGCGGGCGACGCGGAAGCGCTTGCCGTTCTCTCGCTTGATGCCCACGCGCGTGGGCTTTCCGTCCTTCGGGTCGACCAGCGCCACGTTGGACACGTGGATCGGCGCCTCACGCTCGATGACGCCCGCCTGGGCGTTCGGGTTGAGGGCCGACGGCCGCTGGTGGCGCTTGACGATGTTCAGTCCCTCGACGTACACCCGCTGCTTCTCGGGCTCCACCTTGAGGATCTTTCCGGTCTTCCCACGGTCCTTGCCGGAGATGACCATCACCGTGTCGTCGCGCCGGACCTTCAGGCTAGTGCGTCGCGTCGGCTTGCGTGCGCGGGGCATCTACAGCACCTCCGGGGCCAGCGAGACGATCTTCATGAAGTTGCGGTCGCGCAGCTCGCGCGCCACGGGCCCGAAGATGCGGGTCCCGCGCGGGTTGTTCTGCGCGTCGATGATGACGGCCGCGTTCTCGTCGAACGAGATGTACGTGCCGTCCTCGCGGCCGAACTCCTTCTTGGTGCGGACCACGACGGCCGTGACGACCTCGCCCTTCTTGACCGCGCCCTGCGGGTTCGCGTGCTTCACGGTCGCCGTGATGATGTCCCCGATGTGCGCGTAGCGGCGGTGCGAGCCGCCCTTCACGCGGATGACGAGGATCTCGCGGGCGCCGGAGTTGTCGGCGACCTTCAGACGGGACTCGTTCTGGATCACCGCGCACGCTCCACGACTTCGACGAGCTTCCAGCGCTTCAGCCGCGACATCGGCCGGCACTCGACGACGCGGACGGTGTCGCCCTCGTGCGCCTCGTTGTTCTCGTCATGGACGTGCAGCTTCGAGGACGAGCGGACGACCTTCTCGTAGCGGCGATGGCGGCGGGCGGCGTCGACGCGCACGGTGATCGTCTGGTTCGCCTTGTCGGAGACGACGATCCCCTGACGCACCTTCTGACGCCCCTCGGGGCGCTCGATGGCGGGCAGCGGCTCGGTCTTGGGCTCGGCCTTGCGGGCCTCGCGCTCCTTCGAGCGGCGCGTGCGGCGCAGGCGCGCCTTGCGGGCGCGCTCCGCCTGGCGCTCGGCCTGACGCTCCTCCGGCGTGCGCGGCGGACGCTTGGAGGCGGCGAGGTGCTTGGCCCGCGTGCGCTGCTGCTTGGGCGTGAGCACCGCCTCGACGTCCTCGGCGGCCTCGGTCGCCTCGACCTCCGGCGTCTCGACCTCGGTCGTCTCCTCGTTGTTCTCTTCGTCAGCCATCAGCGGATCTCGTTGGTGTCGATGCCGCGCTCGTGAGCCACGGTAATGGCCCGTGCGAGCGCGCGCTTCTGATTACGCAGGCCGGCGGTGTTCTCCAGCCCGCCGGTGGCGAGCTGGAACCGCAGGCCGAACAGGTCTCGGCGCGTCGTCTTGATGAGCTCGACGAGCGCGTCGGGGTCAAGGTCGCGCAGGTCTCGAGCGGTGGTGGCGGCCATCAGACCACGTCCTCTCGCGTGACGAACTTCGTGCGCACGGGCAGCTTGTGTCCGGCCAGGCGCATGGCCTCGCGGGCGAGCGGCTCGGGCACGCCGGCCAGCTCGAACATCACGCGACCCGGCTTGACCACGGCGACCCAGCCCTCGGGGGAGCCCTTGCCGGAGCCCATGCGGGTCTCGGCCGGCTTCTTGGTGTAGGGCTTGTCCGGGAAGACGTTGATCCAGACCTTGCCGCCGCGCTTGATCTTGCGGGTCATGGCGATACGAGCTGCCTCGATCTGACGGGCCGTGAGCCAGCCCGCGTCCATCGACTTGATGCCGTAGTCGCCGAACTGCACGGTCGTCTGACCGCGCGACAGTCCGGCACGGCGCCCGCGGTGCTGCTTGCGGTGCTTGACGCGCTTCGGGGAGAGCATCTAGCGAGCACCTCCTCGCGGACCGCCGCCGCCGGCGG
>JANJUA010000426.1 GCA_024710825.1 Solirubrobacteraceae bacterium | reverse complement strand
CCTTCGCCATGGGGACGCCCGGCATCGAAGCAGAACCGGATCTCCCCAGGCGGGCCGTTTCCCGCAAAACGCAGACGATTCGTGAAAGACCTGCAAACTCCTCGCTTCTTCGGCGAATACCCCGCATCGACCGGCTTTTTCCGGCGCAGATGAGGGTCCTCGTCACCGGAATCACGGGCTATGTCGGCTCGGAGCTCGCGCCGCGACTGCTCGCCGCGGGCCACGACGTCGTCGGCTTCGCCCGCGATCCCTCCCGCGTGACGGTGGCCGGCGTCCGCACGCACGCGGGCGACGCGGTCACCGGCGCCGGGCTGCGGGAGGCGCTCGACGGCGTCGACGTCGCCTACTACCTGATCCACTCCATGGAGCCGAACGCGGATGGCTTCGCCGCGCGCGACCGCGTCGCCGCGGCCGCGTTCCGCGACGCGGCGCTGGCCGCGGGCGTGGCGCGCGTCGTCTACCTCGGCGGCCTCGTGCCGCCCGAGCGGGCCGCCTCGCCGCACCTCGCCAGCCGGCTGGAGGTCGAGCGCATCCTCCTCGACGCCGCGCCGGGCTCGGTGGCGCTGCGGGCGTCGATCGTCATCGGCGCCCGCAGCCGCTCGTTCCGGTTCCTCGTGCGCCTCGTCGAGCGCCTGCCGGTCATCCCGCTGCCGGCGTGGCGCGACTTCCGCACCCAGCCGATCGACGGGCGCGACGTGCTGGCGATGCTGGCCGCGGCGGCGGACGCGCCCGGGGTGGGCGGGCAGTCGCTGGACATCGCCGGCCCCGACGTCCTCACCTACGGCGAGATGGTCCGGCGGATCGCCGACGCGATGCTCGTCGGGCGCCCGCCGCTGCGCCTCAACGTCACCGCGACCGCGCTGACGTCGCGCGTCGCCGCCGCCGTGGCGGGTGAGACGCACGAGCTCGTCGGACCGCTGATGGCCGGGCTGGAGGGTGACCTGCTGCCCCGCGACCACCGCGCCGCCGGCCTGCTCGGCGTGCGCCTGCACTCCTTCGACGCGGCCGTCGAGCGGGCGCTGCGAGACTGGGAGGCCGCCGGCGAGCCGCTCGCTGCGCGATGATCCGACCGCGATGAGCAAGGTCACGACCTCCATCGACATCGACGCGCCGCCGCAAGCGGTGTGGGACGTCGTCATGGACCCGAGGCGGCTGTCGGAGTGGGTCACCATCCATCGCGGGCTCGGCGCGCACGGCCCCGACCACATGGAGCAGACGCTGCATCTGCGCGGCGTCAACTTCCACGTCGCCTGGGACCTCGTCCACGCCGAGGAGCCGCACCGCGCCGTCTGGGAGGGGCGCGGCCCCGCCCGCTCCAAGGCGCACACCGAGTACGTGCTGACCGAGCACGACGGCGGGACGCGCTTCGACTACACCAACGAGTTCAAGGCGCCGTTCGGACCACTCGGCGCCGTCGCCAGCCGCGCGCTCGTCGGCGGACTGCCCGATCGGGAGGCGCACGCGACGCTCGCACGGCTCAAGCGCCTGCTGGAGGCATAGGCTTCTGAGATGCCCGAGCGTGACATCTTCGCCAACTTCGAGCGGATGAGACGCGAGATGGACGAGCTGTTCGGCGGGGTCTTCGACCGCTCGCTCGCGCCGCACCGGCGGGCGGGCTTCACCCCCCGCGTCGACGTCTCGTACGTGAGCGACCCGCCGCGCGCCATCGTCACCGCGGAGCTTGCCGGGATCGACGTCGGCCGGATCGACCTCGAGATCCGTGGACGCGAGCTCATCATCTCCGGCAGCCGCGGCGCCCTCGACGACGCCGAGGGCCGCGTCTATCAGCAGATAGAGATCGAGCACGGACCGTTCCGGCGCGCGATCTCGCTCGGCGCCGACGTTGCCGCCGACCGGGCGCGCGCGACCTACGACGACGGGGTGCTGCGAGTGGAGCTGCCGCTGGTCCAGACCGAAGCGAAGACCCGTTCCGTGCCGATCGACGTCCCGCGGCGATGATCGACATCTCGACCGCGTCCGAGCCCCGGGAGATCGCCGTCGGCAGCGGCGCCCGCGACCTGCCGGCCACGCTGCCGGTGCTGCCGCTGCGTGAGACCGTCCCGTTCCCCGACACGCTCACGCCGCTGGCGATCGGCCAGGAGCGCTCGGTGGAGCTTGTCAACCACGTCCTCGGGCGCGACCGGATGCTCGTCATGGTCGCCAACCGCAACGGGGAGGTCGAGACGCCGGGCCCGGCCGACCTCTACGACGTCGGCGTCGTGGGGATCGTCGCGCGCATGCTGAAGGTCCCCGACGGGACGCTGCGCATCCTGGTCCAGGGCACGCAGCGCGTGCACGTCGACCACTGGGTGCGCGAGCAGCCGTTCCTCGTCGCCGAGATCAGCGCCCAGCCCGACGAGCTCACCGAGAGCCCGGAGCTGACCGCGCTGATGCGCAACGTGCAGACGACCTTCTCGCAGATCGTCGAGGAGGTGCCCTACCTGCCGGAGGAGCTCCAGGTCGCGGTCGCCAACGTCGACGACGCGAGCGCGCTGGCGAACCTCATCGCCGGGGCGCTGCGCCTGAAGCCCGCCGAGAAGCAGGAGCTGCTGGAGGAGCGCGACGTCGCCGAGCGGCTGCGGCGCCTGTCGCGGATGCTCGCCCGCGAGTTGGAGATCGTCTCGATCGGGACGAAGATCCAGTCGCAGGTGCAGTCCGAGATGGAGGCCTCGCAGCGCGAGTACTTCCTGCGCCAGCAGCTCAAGGCGATCCGCGAGGAGCTGGGCGAGGAGGACGAGTCCGAGGCCGAGGCGCGCGACCTGCGCGAGCAGCTCGAGGCGGCGAACCTGCCCGAGCGCGTGCGCGAGGTCGCCGACCGCGAGCTGGCCCGCTTCGAGAAGCTGCCGACGATGGCGGCCGAGCACGGCGTCATCCGCACGTACCTCGAGTGGCTCGCGCTGCTGCCGTGGTCGGTGTCGACGACCGACAACCTCGACCTCGTCCACGCCCGCGAGGTGCTCGACGCCGACCACTACGACATCGAGCAGGTCAAGGAGCGCATCCTGGAGTTCCTCGCGGTGCGGCGCCTGAAGCCCGACGCGCGCGGCTCGATCCTGTGCTTCGTCGGGCCGCCGGGCGTCGGCAAGACCTCGCTGGGCCGGTCCATCGCCCGCGCGCTGGGGCGTAGGTTCGAGCGGATCTCCGCCGGCGGCGTGCGCGACGAGGCCGAGATCCGCGGGCACCGGCGCACCTACGTCGGCGCGATGCCCGGCGTGATCATCCGCTCGCTGCGCGACGCCGAGTCCAACAACCCCCTCTTCATGATCGACGAGATCGACAAGATGGGCGCGGACTATCGGGGCGACCCGGCGAGTGCGATGCTCGAGGTGCTCGACCCGGAGCAGAACGCGACGTTCCGCGACCACTACCTCGACGTGCCGTTCGACCTCTCCAACGTGATGTTCATCACGACGGCGAACACGCTCGACACGATCCC
>JANJUA010000423.1 GCA_024710825.1 Solirubrobacteraceae bacterium | reverse complement strand
CGCCACCCCGCTGCTGGGCGAGCACAACGCGCTGAACGTCGCCGCGGCGCTGGCCGCCGTCGAGGCGGCCGGCCTGCTCCCCTCCGACCCGCAGTCGGCGGTGGCCGGCTTCGCCCCGCTGCCGCATCGGCTCCAGACGGTCGCCCGGGACGAGCGCATCGCTTTCGTCGACGACTCGATCTCGACGACGCCCGAGTCCGCGGTGGCGGCGCTGCGCGCGCTCGCCGGTGGGCCGGTGGCGCTCCTGGCCGGCGGACAGGACCGCCGTCAGGACTACGCGCCGCTGGCGGCCGCGGTCGCCGAGCACGGCGACGTACGGGCGGTGATAGGCCTGCCGGCCAACGGCGCGCGCGTGGTCGAGGCGATCGGCGGCGGCGCCCCGACGCGGCTCGCCGCCGACCTGGACGAGGCGGTCGCCCTCGCCCGGGCCGCGCTCGCCGGCGCGGGCACCGTCCTGCTCTCCCCCGCCGCGCCGAGCTACGGCCAGTTCCGCGACTTCGTCGAGCGCGGCGAGCGGTTCCGCGCCGCCGCGCACGCGTCAGCCGGTCGAGCCACCATCTAGTCGGGCCTGACGGCCGCGGAGGTCGCGAGCGGCGCGCCGTCGGCGTCGAGCGCGCGGACGGCGACGTACGGCGCCGGAGAGGGCAGCTCGATCGTCGTCTCCAGCCCATCCCACGGCGCCGGCTCGCCCATCGGCTCGAGGCTGTCGGGGCCGTCCCCCGCGAGGACCTGCCACTCGGCCACCTCGGTGGC
This sequence comes from Solirubrobacteraceae bacterium, assembly GCA_024710825.1. GTDB lineage: Bacteria > Actinomycetota > Thermoleophilia > Solirubrobacterales > Solirubrobacteraceae > Capillimicrobium. The sequence goes on along the minus strand of JANJUA010000423.1, from coordinate 2,414 downwards.
GCCGTTCCAGCTCACGTACACCGACAGCCCGCCGCCTTCCGCGGTCGCCGCCACCCGCGGACGGCCCGGCGCCTGGGCATCCCAGCGCTGCAGGTACGCGCGGTAGCTGTCGTAGCCCTCGGGGATGTGGCCCGAGAGCAGCAGGCGCCCGGTGCCGTCGAAGCGCGAGAAGCGCCCGAGCGAGCCCCAGCCGACGAACGCGCCGCCGCCGTCGAGCCTCTGGGCGTTGCCCTGGCTCTGCGCCCACAGCCGCTCCGGCTGCTCGAAGCGCTGCAGCAGCCTGGCGGTCCCCGCCGCGGGATCGACGGCGAAGGTCTTCACGCTCGACGCCGTCTGCCGCTCGTCCTCCTCGACCTCCGCGGCGTTGTCGAAGATCTGCACCTGGCCCGGCCCGACCCAGCGGGCGTCGTGCTGCCAGCCGATGTCGGCCTGCTCGTCGAGCGGGAAGTCGCTCTTCTTGCCGCCGAGCCGCCACCGGACGTCGCCGGTGTCGCGGTCGATCGCGTAGACGGTCGACGTGTTGCGTGCGCTGACGAGCAGGTCGCCGTCCTCGGCCTCGTCGATCGAGTTGATGTGGAAGTAGTCGAAGGAGCCCTCGGGATCCTCGGGCAGCGGCATGACGCTCTCCTCCGGGTCGACGTGGTCGAGGCTCCTCCACTCGAACAGCACCTCGCCGCTGGCGACGTCGATCTCCTGGACGATGCCCTGCGTGACCTGCGCGTCCCCGCGGCCGCCGAGGGCGGTGAGGTCACGACGCGCGCGGCTGTAGATCGTGACGAGCGCGGTTCCGCGCGGAGTGAGCCGGATCTCGTGGAGGTCGACCGTGTGACCGTCGCCCGCCTGGACGGTGGCGATCTCGCGGTAGGAGCGGTCGAGCAGCACGCCCTCCCCTCGGCCGATGCCGAACTTGCTCGCCGCCCCGCGCCAGAACGTGAGCACGGGCTCGCCGCGGTACTCCTGGACGCGCACGTCCGTCACGGGCTCGCCGCCGGGCACCGGCTCGAACCAGACGACGCGACCCTCCTGGTCGGCGATCAGCGCCCCCTGCTGGTGGCCGGGCACCGCCTCGACGTCCTCGCCCGCGCGCGGGGAGAGGAAGACGAGCCCGTCGTCGCGCACCCCGTCGCTGCGGTCGACGACGATCTCGGGCGGGCGCAGGTCGGGCCTGCTCTGCAGCTCAGTGACCGGCTCGCCGGAGCGCTCGGGCGCCTCCTTCGCCCGCTCGGCGGTCGTGGGCTGGGTGCTGGCGCGGGTGCCGGGCGCGGCGCCCTCGTCGTCGTCCCCGCACGCCGCCAGGGCGCCGAGCGCGAGTGCCGCCAAGGTCGCCCCGAGCATCCGCCGCATCGGCCCGGGAGTGTACCCGCGCGGCCGTCTCCTGCACATCGGGCGCACCGCGAAATGGAGCCTGGGGGCCATGGCCCGCGGGCGGCCCGCCCGGCATGGTGTCGGCGATGGGTTCCCGTGACTCCGCCCCCGCCCGCAACTGGGAGAACGACCGTCTGCTGAGCGAGATGGTGCTCGAGCGCAGCCGCCGGCACCGCCGCCGGGCGGCCGCCGCCGAGGGCACCCGTCCCGCGCCCGACGGCCCCGCCGCGCATGATGGGAACAAGTCCCCATGGCCTCCCGAGGACGAAGACGGCAACATGACCCCATGAGCCACCGCCTCGGAGCCCACGCCGCTGCCTCCCTCGCCCCCTGACCGGGGGAGCGCGACGTCGAGCGGACCGATGCCCAAGCGGTGGCTCGTGCTCGTCCTGCTCCTCGTCGGCGTCGCCGGGTTCACCGCGATCGTCGGCACGGAGCGAGACGACCGGCCGCGAGCACCGAGCTTCGCCGACTTCCTCTCCCAGCTCGAGCAGGGCGAGCTCGACGGCGTCCTCGTCAAGCGCAAGGACGCCACGATCGAGATCAGGCCGACGGGAGGCGCGGCGTACACCGTCGGCTACCCCGACGCCTACGGCAGCGAGCTGATGCGCCTGCTGCGCGAGTCCGGCGTCCCCTACGACGTCAAGGGCGGCAGCCGCGGCCGCTCGTCGCTCGCGCCGCTCGTGCTCTTCCTGCTGTTCGGGATCGTGCTGGTCGTCATCGTGCTCCGCCGCCGGCGCGGCGGGCCCGGCGGGATGATGTCGCGCATGTCGCGATCCAACGCTCGGCGCCTGTCGGAGGACGAGGCGACGGTCCGCTTCTCAGACGTCGCGGGCGTCGACGAAGTGCTCGAGGAGCTCCAGGAGATCGTCAGCTTCCTGTCGGCCGAGGACCGCTACCGGAAGCTGGGGGCGCGGATTCCGAAGGGTGTGTTGTTGTATGGGCCGCCTGGTACGGGCAAGACGTTGTTGGCGCGTGCGGTGGCGGGTGAGGCGGGGGTGCCGTTCTTCTCGATCTCGGGGTCTGATTTCGTGGAGATGTTCGTGGGG
>JANJUA010000108.1 GCA_024710825.1 Solirubrobacteraceae bacterium | reverse complement strand
TCGTCGCGTGGGGCGCGATCGCGGTGCTCGCGGCCGGCGCCATCCTCGCCGCGGTGCTGGCGGGGGGAGGCGACGACGGCGAGCCGACGCCGCCGGAGCCCGAGCGCGCTTTCACCCAGCCCGTGACGCCGCCCGAGGGCGCGCTCGCCTTCGGCATCACCGAGGCCAACCCGCACCTGGTGGCGCCCGGCGCGCAGCCCGAGGCCTTCGCGCCGTGGCGTGACCGGCTGGCCGCGCTGAAGCCCGGGTTCCTGCGGGTGCTCGTCGACTGGCGGCGCGTGCAGCCGTCGCCGTCGCAGGGGCCGGACTGGTCGCAGCCGGCCGACGGCTGCCTGCGCGGCGAGCCGCCGTGCGCGGCGTTCGCCGGGATCGCCGACCAGCTGCGCGCCGCGAGGGCCGCCGGGCTGCAGCCGGTGATCACGATCCTCAACACGCCCGAGTGGGCGGCCGGCGAGCCGTCCGGCTGCGAAGGCGACGCGGGGCCGCAGGCGCGGATGCCGGCCGATCTGGAGGCCTACGGCGTGCTGATCCGCTCACTGCTCGAGCTGGGCATCGCGGAGGACGTCGCCCTGCCGTGGTGGAGCGCGTGGAACGAGCCCAACCACCCGACCTTCCTCGGCCCGCAGCGGGAGCGCTGCCGGACCGCGTCGCCGGCGCTGGCGCCCGCGCGCTACGCGGAGCTCGTGCGGGCTCTGCGGGCCGAGCTCGACGCCAAGCCCGGCGACCAGCGCATCCTCCTCGGCGAGCTGGCCGCCTTCGCCGAGCCCAAGCCGAACGCGGCCGGCGCGGCCGAGTTCGCCGCCGCCCTGCCGCGCGACGTCGTCTGCGCGAGCGCCGCGTGGGCGCAGCACGCCTACGTGCGCGTGGACGACGAGCTGGCCGGAGATCCGGTGCGGCCCGAGCTGCTGCGCGACGTCGCCGCGGCACTCGACGCCAAGGACTGCCCCGGCGGCGCGCTGCCGATGTGGATCACCGAGACCGGGGCGGATCCCGACGACGGCGTGGAGGGGTGCTCGGCGCTCGCCCGCCAGCTCGCCGCGTGGTCGGAGGACGAGCGCGTCCGGGCGGCGTTCCAGTACACGTTCCGCGAGGACACGAGGTTCCGCGTCGGGCTGGCCGACGAGCGGCTGACGGAGCTGCGGCCGGCCTACGTCGCCTGGCTCGCCCTGGCCGAGGGCGCCGACCTCGCGGGCGCCTGCGGGACCTGAGGCGCTTGGCGTAGCGTTGGCCGCATGCCTTTGCCCGCGAGGCTCCGCCGCCTGACGCCCGTCGCCCTGCGCGACGACCCGCGGCTGCGCGCGGTCGCCGTCGGCGCCGGGCTGATCCCGCCTCGCACGATGCACTCGGAAGCCGAGTCGCGGCTGCTTGGGGAGCTGGCGCGCGACGCGCGGCTGGTGGTGGAGATCGGCGTCTACGAGGGCAGCTCGGCGGTGGCGCTCGCGCGGGCGATGGGGCCGGCCCAGGAGCTGCACCTCGTCGATCCGTTCGGCCACCACCCGACCGCGCTGCCGAGCGGCTGGGGCGCGACCGAGCGGGCCAGCCGGCGAGTGGTCGCCCGCGCTGCGCGCGACGGCGGCCCCCGCGTGGTCTGGCACGTCGCGCTCAGCCAGGACGTCGCGCCGACGTGGGCCGCTCACGTCGACCTGCTGTTCATCGACGGCGACCATTCCGCCGAGGGCGTGCGCCGCGACTGGGACGACTGGCACGGCTTCGTCGCGCCCGGCGGCCACGTGCTGTTCCACGACGCGCGCCTCGGCCGGCCCGACGGGCGTGGGCTCGAGGGGCCGACCGGAGTCGTCGACGCCCTGCTGCGCGGCCCGGACGGCCCCCCGCCGGGGTGGGCGATCGCGGCGGAGGTCGACCGCACGGTGGCGGTGCGCTTCGATGGCTGAGCTGTGGCTGCACGGCTTCCCGGTGGTCGGCGCCAGCGCCGAGCTGGCGCGGCGCGCCGAGCGCGAGGGCTACGACGGCCTGCTGCTCGCCGACAGCCAGGCGCTCCAGGGCGACGTGTACGTCGGGCTGACGCTGGCGGCGGCGGCCACGACGCGTCTGCGCGTCGGCACCGGCGTTACGAACCTCGTCACCCGCCATCCGTCCGTCACCGCCTCCGCCATCGCGACCGTCCACGCCGAGTCCGGCGGGCGCGCGGTCCTCGGCGTGGGCCGCGGCGACTCGGCGGTGACCCGGATCGGTGAGACGGCCTCGACGCCCTCCGAGCTCGAGACGGGCGTCCGCGTCATGCGCGCGCTGCTCGCGGGCGAGTCGACGGAGGCGGGCCGCCTCGCCTGGCTCGACCCGGCGCTCGCCCCGGTCGAGGTGCACGTCGCCGCCACCGGCCCGCGGACGATCGCCGCCGCCGCGCGCAGCGCCGACGCGGTGATGCTCACGGTGGGCGCGGAGCCGGAGCGGCTGCGCGCGACGATCGCCGCCGCGCGCGCCGAGGGGGCGGGATCCGTGGGCGCCTACGTGAACGTCGGCTGCGCCGAGGACCCCGCCGCCGCCCGGACGCTCGTCCGCGGCAGCGCGGCGATCTTCGCCCACTTCTCCTCGCAGGCGATCGACGGCGTGGCGCCCGAGGACCGCGAGGTCGTCGAGCACGTCGGTCGCGACTACGACGAGGCGCGCCACGGCGAGAGCGTGGCCCGCCACGCCGCGGAGCTGCCGGACGACTTCCTCGACCGCTTCGCCGTCGTCGGCGACCCGCCGACCGTCCGCGACCGCCTGCGCGAGCTGCTCGCGCTCGGGCTCGACCGGCTCGTCCTGGTGCCCGGCTCCAAGGATGCCGACCCGGCGCTGGCGGCCCACGGCGACGAGCTGGTCGCGGGCGTGCTGGCCGAGATCCGCCGCTGATCCGCCGGCGTATCGTGGGATGGTGTCCGCCACCGCCGATCTCGAGCCGCGCCTCGGCGAGCTGACGCTGCGCGACGAGCAGCGACTGCGCCGCCGGCTGCGGCGCGCCGCGCCCGACGGGATCGGCCGGCTGGCCGAGGAGG
>JANJUA010000314.1 GCA_024710825.1 Solirubrobacteraceae bacterium | reverse complement strand
CCGCCGGGATCTTCAACCGGCTCGCCTCCACCGTCGAAGGGCGTGCCCTCGAGCACGAGAGCCTCGTCAACCTCCCCAACTGGCTGCCGCTGACCTTTCGTGTCGAGGGCGGTCCGTGGTTCCGGCTGGCGGACGTGGAGGTCGAGCGCTATCGGCAGCAGCTCGACCTGCGCAACGGCGTGCTGACTCGGCGGATCGCCGTTCGCGACCGGAGCCGGCGCCGGACCGTGATCGTCCAGCGACGCTTCACCAGCATGGACGAGCCACACCTGGCGGCGCTCGAGACGGTCATCGAGGCGGTCGACTGGTCGGGCACCGTCGATGTCCGCAGCGGTCTGGACGGTGGGGTGGCGAACGGAGGCGTGCGGCGCTACCAGGGCCTCGGCAACAGACATCTTGGCGCCATCCGGACCGGCCGCTGGGCGGACGACGGCATCGAGCTGAGCGCGCGGACCACGCAATCGGAGATCACCATCGCCGTGGCCGCCCGCACTCGCCTCGGCGAGGGGAGAGGCTCCATCGAGCGCGGTTCCGGCGGTTGGTGCCGGGCCGCGCCCAGGTCACCGAGGAGCTCGTCTGCGAGCTGTGGCGGGGCGCCACCCTGGTCGTCGAGAAGACGGTCGCGCTGTACACCTCGCGCGACGTGGGCATCTCTGAGCCACGGCTCGCGGCGCGCCGCGCCGTGGCGACCGCCGGGACCTTCGCGAGGCTGCTTCGCGCGCACTCCGAGCGATGGCGCGACCTCTGGCGCGACTGGCACCTCCGGCTCGAGCGACACGTCGATGTCGACCTCCGTCTCAACCTCCACGTCGTTCATCTGCTGCAGGCCGTCTCCGAGCACACCGGCGACCTGGACGCAGGCGTTCCGGCTCGTGGCTTGCATGGCGAGGCGTATCGCGGCCACGTCTTCTGGGACGAGCTGTTCGTGCTGCCGACGCTCAACTTCAACATGCCGCATGTCGCGAGCACGCTCCTGCGCTATCGCCACCGGCGGCTGCCCGAAGCACGACGCGCGGCGCTCGAGGCCGGACACGCCGGGGCCATGTTCCCCTGGCAGAGCGGCTCGGACGGCCGGGAGGAGAGCCAGACGTGGCATCTCAACCCGCGCTCGGGCCGCTGGACGCCCGATCGGTCGCATCGTCAGCGCCATGTCGGTCTCGCCGTGGCCTACGGCGCCTGGCAGCAGTTCCAGACGACCGGTGACGTCGATGTGCTGTCTCGCTTCGGGGCGGAGCTGATCCTGGAGGTGGCGCGCTTCTGGGCGTCGATCGCCCGGTACGACGCGTCTCGTGACCGCTACGTGATCTGCGGCATCATGGGGCCTGACGAGTACCACGACGCCTATCCGGACGACAGAGGCCCGGGCGTCGACAACAACGCCTACACCAACGTCATGGCGGCGTGGGTGCTGTGCCGCGCGCTTGACGTGCTCGATCGCCTCCCTGCCGCCCGTCGACACGCCCTGCGTCAGCAGCTCGGCCTGACCGAGGCGGAGCTACGCCGCTGGCAGCGGATCAGCAGGCGGCTCTTCGTGCCGTTCCACGAAGACGGGATCATCAGCCAGTTCGAGGGCTATGAGTCGCTCGACGAGCTCGACTGGGAGGCGTACCGGGCACGCTACGGCGACATCCAGCGGCTCGATCGCATTCTCGAGGCGGAGGGGGACACCCCAAACCGGTACAAGGCCTCCAAGCAGGCGGACGTACTCATGCTCTTCTATCTGCTGTCCGCAGACCAGCTCGCCGAGCTCTTCGCCCGGCTGGGCTATCGGTTCGAGTACCGGACGATCCCCGACAACATCGCCTACTACGCTCGGCGCACCTCGCACGGCTCGACGCTGAGCCGCCTCGTGCACTCCTGGGTCCTGGCCCGCGGCGACCGTCCCGGGTCGTGGCCGCTCTTCGTCGAGGCACTCGGCGCCGACGTCGCGGACGCACAGGGCGGAACGACCTCGGAGGGCATCCATCTCGGTGCGATGGCCGGCACGGTCGACCTCGTCCAGCGCTGCTACCTCGGTCTGGAGATCCGCGACGACGTCCTGTGGCTCAACCCGCGTCTGCCCGACGAGCTCGACGCGCTCGAGACCACGATCCGGTACCGCGGTCACTGGCGGATCGAAGTCCGCGTGGAGGGACAGCGGCTGAGGCTGAAGGTGCCGTCGGGGGACGCCGCGCCGTTCCGTCTTGGCTTCGACGGCCGCATCCAGACGGTCGGGCCGGGCGACACGTTCGAGGGCCGTCTCCGGCGTCACCCTCACGGCGACGTCGCCAGGGTCGGTCCGCTGCACCGCCCGACGGCCTGACCGGCGTCCAGGTGGCCCAACGTCTCGCGCCGCGACCGGCATCCGGAGCTTCTACGGACCTGGCAGCGGAACGCGACGGGATGCCGCGGCGCGAGCGCCGACCTACGTTTGCTGCCATGGCGACCATCCCGACGACCTCGACCCGTCCGGCCTCGCTCGGGGGCGACCTCGAACGGGTGCGGCTGGAGCATCGGGCGCGCCGGCTCATGCACGTCGTCGGTGCGCTCCGCGCGCGGCGTGAGAGCTACCGTGCCGGCGGCACCGTTCCGCTCGCGCTCGGCACGACCATCAGGGACCTCGATCGCGAGTTGGGCGCCGTCCGTCGGCGGCTGTCGGAGTCGAGCCGCGCCAAAGGGCCGCGATGAGGCAGCGCATCGCGCCTCCGATGAGGTCATGACCCCGCCCCCGGCGATCGAGCCCCGTCGGATCGTCATCGCCGGCGGCGGCATCGCCGCTCTCGAGACCGTCATGGCGCTGCATGACCTCGGTCAAGGGCGCTTCGATCTCACCCTCGTGGCCCCCGACGACACGTTCCGCCTGCGCCCCATGACCGTGGCCGTCGCCTTCTCCACCGGGCAGGTGACCGACGTGCCGCTACGCGACGTCTCCACTCGCTTCGGCGTCCGACTTGTCCGGGCGGCGGTCGAGGCCGTCGACGCCGACGCGCGCCGCGTCCGCTGCAGCAACGGCGATGAGGTCGGCTACGACTTGCTCGTCCTCGCCACGGGCGCGCGCGCGGTCGCCGCCTACGACGACGCACTCACCTTCTCCGATCGCGATCTCGTCGCCCTCGCCAGGCTGCTCGACGATGTCGAGCAGGGTCTGTGCTCATCGGTGGCCGTGGTCGTGCCCCCGTCGGGGACCTGGAGCCTGCCGGCCTACGAGCTGGCGCTCGCGATCGCTCGGCACGCCTCCGACGCCGGCGTCGCCGACATGCCGGTGCACCTGGTCACGCCCGAGCCGACGCCGTTGGCGATCTTCGGCACGGCGGGCGCGGAGGCGACCCGCCAGCTGCGGCGCGACGCCTCGATCCAGTTGCACACGGATTCGTTCGCCTCCGTCGAGCGCGACGGGCGGATCACCATGATGCCCGGCGGCCGCCGGATCACCGTCGCCCGGGTCGTGGCGCTGCCCCGGATCGAGGGACGGGCGATCAAGGGCGTCCCGGCGGACGACAACGGCTTCGTCCCGACCGACGACCACGGTCGGGTCGTCGGTGCCGAGCACATCTACGCGGCGGGCGACGGCACGAACTTCCCCGTCAAGCAGGGGGGTCTCGCGACGCAGCAGGCCGACGCCGCCGCGCGGCACATCGCTGCCAGCGCAGGCGCCGCCGTCGATCCCGTCCCGTTTCGCCCGGTGATGCGGGGGATGCTCCTGACCGGCGCGAAGCCGCGGTTCCTGCGGTCCGAGCCCGCCGGCGGGCGGGGTGAGCCCCGCGTCACCGACAGCGCGCTGTGGTGGCCGCCCGTCAAGGTCTTCGGACGGTACCTGTCGCGGTGGCTCGCCGACGAGCAGGGCATCGCGCCCAGCCCCGATGGCGAGGAGCACGTGGCCATCGACGTGGAGCTCGGGCCGGATCGCGAGGCCGCTCCGCTCGCCCTCCAGCCGCTCGACCCGGACCGCGGTCGGGCAGGCGGCGGCGCCTGAGCCGCCGCCCGGCGAACGTCAGCCCGTCGCGTCGCTCATCGGTGGCGCGCCCGTCGGGGAGAGCGCGGGCTCGGGCAGCACTGACGGCGGCACGCGCACGCGCACGCGCGCGTCGACGGCCACCGCGCCGTCCGGCCCGACCAGCACCGGGTTGCACTCGGCCTCGGCGATCTCCGGATGGGCATCGGCGAGCGTGGCCAGGCGGACGATCACGTCCTCCGCCGCGCCGACGTCGCATCGCGGCGCGCCGCGAAAGCCGTCGAGCAGCGGGAAGAGCTGCAGCGAGCGGACCATCTCGCCCGCGGCGCGCCGGGAGACCGGTGCCAAGCGCACCGACGTGTCGTGCAGCAGCTCCGCGGACGTCCCACCGGCCGCGCATGCGACGACCGGGCCGAACACCGGGTCCGCCACGACGCCGACCAGCAGCTCGACCGGGCCCGAGGCCATCGCCTGGACGACGAAGCCGGTCCGCTGGATGCCCCGCGAGCGCAGCCGCGCGTCCATCGCACGCGCCTCGGCGGTGACCGCATGGGGACCCGACAGCCCGACCGCGACCGCGCCCGCATCGGTCCGGTGCACGAGGCCCGGCGCGCTTGCCTTGAGCGCCACCGGTCCGCCCAGATCGCGGGCGGCGCGCGCCGCGGCCGTCACGCTGGTCACCTCGGACTGCGCCGGGCGCGGGATGCCGTACGCGTCGAGCAGCGCGGCGACCTCCGGCGGCTCCAGCCATCCCGGTCCTCGGCGGAGGGCGCCGGCCAGCACGGACGCGGCGGCGAGGTCGTCGGCGTCCGGCGGAGCCGCGATGTCGTCCTCGTCGCGCGCCAGCCACTCGCCGCGACGGGCGGCATGGGCGAGGGCGTGCGCGGCCTCCTCCGGGAAGCGGTAGACCGGCACCCCGCCCAGGGCGTCGACCGGCGCGTCGGCCATCGTCATGACGGCGGCGACGGGCACGGCAGCGCGGCCGGCCGCCTCGTGGATGGCCGCGGCCACGGCCCGCGGATCCGAGACCATGGGGGGGACGTAGATGGCGATCACCGCGTCGACCACTCCGCTACCGGCCAGCGCGTCGACCGCGCGACGGAAGTGCTCCGGCGTCGCCTCCGCCAGTAGGTCCACCGGGTTGTCGAGCGCCGCCTTGGCCGACACGTGCGGACGCAGGCGCTCCGCCACCTCCGCATCGAGCTCCACGACGTCGAGTCCGCGGACCTCGCAGGCGTCGGCGCAGAGGATGCCGAGACCCCCACCGTTGGTGATGACCCCGACCCGGCACCCGCGGGGCGCCGGCTGGACGGCCAGGAACGCCGCGATGTCGAAGAGCTCGCCGAGCGTGTCGGTCGCGATCACCCCCGCCTCGGCGAAGAGCGCGTCGACGACGGCGCCGGAGCCCGCGAGCAGCGCGCCGGTGTGCGAGCCGGCGGCGCGCGCTCCGGCAGCCGAGCGCCCGCCCTTGACGGCCACGATCGGCGTCCGCCGCGCGACCCTACGCGCCAGACGGGCGAAACGGCGAGGATTGCCGAACGACTCGAGGTAGAGCAGGACGACATCGGTCCGGGGATCGGCGTCCCAATAGGCCAGGAAGTCGTTGCTCGAGAGGTCGGCCTTGTCGCCGACCGAGACGAACGCCGACAGGCCCAGCCCGCGCTCGTCGAGCGCGTCGACGACCGCGATCCCCAGCGCGCCGCTCTGCGACAGGAACGCCACTCGCCCTGGCCGGGGGAGCCGCGGGGCGAACGACGCGTCGAGGCGCACGTCCGGGTCGGTGACGATGACCCCGAGGCAGTTCGGCCCCACGAGCCGCATCCCGGAGCGACGGCACAGCGCCACGAGCTCTTGCTGGCGACGCCGCCCCGACGGTCCCGCCTCGGCGAAGCCGTCGGAGAGCACGACGATCGCGCGCACGCCGTGGCGCGCGCAGGCGGCCGCGACTTCGAGGACGCCGGCGGCCGGGATGGCGATCACGGCCAGGTCGATCGGGTCACGGACATCGTCGATCCTCCGGTACGCCGTCAGGCCGGCGAGCGTACCGCCGCGCCGGTTGACCGGGACCACCGGGCCGGTGAA
>JANJUA010000241.1 GCA_024710825.1 Solirubrobacteraceae bacterium | reverse complement strand
GGTCCGCGGCGAGCGCGCCGACGAGCGGGGCCAGGAAGGCGGGCGCCACGACGGGCGCTCCGCGCAACAGCACCACGACGTCGCCGGCGCAGCGCCCCAGCCCGCGCGAGGCGGCGGCGGCGAAGCCCTCGCGCCGCGGGGTGCGGACCAGCGTCACGTCGCCGTCGAGCCGGGCGAGGAGCGCCTCGAGCCCAACGGAGGCGTCGTCGACCACCACGACCTCGTGCTCGGGCTGGTCGCCCGCGAGCGCCGCGATGCTCGCCAGGCAGCGCAGCGCCTGCTCGGCGCCGCCGTCGAGGACGATCACGATCGAGGCCTGCACGACCCGGTCATCGGACGCCGGCGCGGGCGCTTGAGCGGAGCCCGCCGACGTGACGCGGCTCCCGTAGCGAGCGGGTCAGGCGAGCAGGTCGACGTGACCGGGCGCCGCGGGGGGCGGCGGCTCGGGCCGGGGCCGCCTGCGACGCTTGTCCGGGCGGGCGCGCCGCTCGCCCTCGGCGTCCCGGTCGCGCGGCTCCACCCGCGGCGGGCCGGTCACCTCGGCGACGCTCCGATGCCGCGGGCCGATGCGCTCGAGCCGCTCCATGAGGTCCGCTAGGCGGCTGCCGCGCCTTCGTCGTCGCGCTGGGCGGCGAGCATCCGCCGGTGCAGGTCCTCGACCTCGGCGACCGCGACCTGGCGCCAGACGACGACGGCCGCGACCCAGCCGACCACGTACGCCCCGACGCCCACGGCGATCGCCCGCATCCCGGCCTCGAACATCGGCAGGCCGGCGTCGAGCGACAGGTACAGGACGAGGCCGAACGCGACGAGGCCGCTCCACGCCTTCACCGCGTCGATCTGGCGGCGCGCCTTGGGATGGGCCGACAGCCGCGGCTGGTACGCGAGCGGCTCGGACGGCTTCGCCTTGACGTGCTTGGGCCTGGCCATGCTCTCCTCCTCGGCGGGTCTTCGGGAACTGGTTGAGAGGTTGACGGCGGACATGGACGGACGGACGACGGTTGCGGGCGTCATCCGACGAGCTCGAGCGCCAGCGCCTCTACGAGCGCGGGGCGCAGGCCCGTGCGCGCGTCCGGGCCGCGGCCGATGAACGAGATCGGCAGCTGCGCGTCGATCGCGGTGCCGATCGCCGTGCCGAGATGCTCGGTCTCGTCGACGTGGGTGATCGCCAGCGCGTCGACGCCGAGCGGGCGGGTGCCGCGGACGAGCTCGTCCGCGGCGCGCGGGCTGAGCGTCGCCGGCAGCGTCAGATGGCACTCGTCGAGCTGGAGCCGGCGCAGCTCGGCGGCGAGCTGGCGCAGCTCCGCCTCCGCGCGCGGCGAGACCCCGGGCGTGTCGACGACCACGATCGCGCTGTCGCCGACGCGATCCACGAAGGAGCGGGCCTCCTCGGCGTCCTCGGCGACGTGGACCGGCACGCCGGCCTCCGACACGTCGGCGACGAGCTGCGCGCCGCGGTCCTTGGCCCGCAGGGTCAGGCAGGCCACGGGCCGGCCGCCCCGGTTGGCGTAGGCGAGCGCGAGGCGCGCGGCGCAGCGCGACTTGCCGGAGCCGCCGGCGCCGACGAAGCCGATCACGAGCTTGCCGGGCCGGCGCCGCGGCAGCGGCGGCAGGCAGCGCGCGAGCTGGCCGGCGACGAGCGGGCGCAGCGCGCCGGCCGAGGAGAACGGGAGCAGGTGGTCGACGGCCTCGCCCACGATCTCGCCGACGAGCTCCGCATCCATGCCCCTGGCGGTCAGCGAGCGGTGGACGGCGACGGCCGCCTCCGGCCAGGCCGGCTCGAACGGGACCATCGGGGCCGGCGCGGGGTGAGCGGGCGAGACGGATGGGAGCGGCGCGGGGTGGGTCGAGGCCGGAGGGGCGGAGCGGGGCGGAGCGGGGGCATCCGGGCGGAACATCGCCGCCAGTGCCGTGGCGTCGTCCGGCACGTCGCCCACCGACGGATCGCCCTGCGCGAGCTCCTCCGTCGGCGTCGCGGGCGCGACCGGCGCCTCGGACGGGCCGCCGCCCCGCCGCTGCGCCTCCGCCAGGATCCGCTCGAAGTCCGCGCTGTCGCGCGCCGCCGGGACCGCGTCGACCTCGACGCAGCGTTGCGCGAAGAAGCCGCCCACGCCGCCCTGGCGCCCCTGGCGCACCTCGACGGCGACCGCGTTCTCCCCGAGCTCCTCCTGGATCTGCGGAAGGAGCTCGGCCAGGCTCTTGCCACGGTAGGTGCGGGGCTCGCTCATGCGGTGACGACTCCGATCGTCTCGACGTTGATGCCGGGCGTGACCTCGTTGTAGGCACACACGGAAAGCTGGGGCAGCGCCTGCGCGCAGAGCCGCCGCAGGTGGCGGCGCACGCGCGACGAGCACAACAGGACGGGGCGGCGCCCGCGCGACACGGCCTCGTCGACCTGGGCGCCGAGCGCCTGGAGCAGCGCCTGCGCCTGGGCCGGCGCCATCGCCAGGTACTCGCCCTCGGCGGTGGTCGTGATCGCCTCCGAGACCTCCTGCTCCACGGCGGGGTCCAGGGCGATCGCCTTCAGGGTCTGGTCCGCCTCGACGTGCGGCGCCACGATCGTGCGGCCGAGCGCCTGGCGCGCGTACTCCCCGAGCAGCGCCGGGTCGCGCGTCACGCGCGCCTTGTCGCCGATGGCCTCGAGGATCGTGCCGAGGTCCTTGATCGACACTCCCTCGGCGAGCAGCGCCTGGAGCACGCGCTGGACCTCGCCGATCGAGAGCAGGTCCGGCACGACCTCGTTGACGACCGCCTCGTTGACGTCCTTGAGGCCGTCGAGCAGCTCCTTGGTGTCCTGGCGCGTGAGCAGCTCCGCCACGTTGGACCGGATCGTCTCCGTGAGATGCGTGACGATGACCGACTCGGCGTCGACGACCGTGTAGCCGAGCGCCTCCGCCTCCGCGCGGGCGTCCTCGGCGATCCACGTGGCGGGCAGGCCGAACGCGGGCTCCGTGGTCTGCACGCCCTGGAGCTGGCCGAACGCGTCGCCCGGGTCCAGCGCCAGCTGGTGGCCGGCCATCACCCGGCCCCGCGCCGCCTCCGTCCCCCTGACCTTCAGCACGTACTCGTGCGAGCCGAGGCCGACCTCGTCGTGGATGCGGACCTTCGGGACGACCGTGCCGAGCTGCCCCGCGAGCTGCTTGCGCACCGCGGAGACGCGCTGCAGGAGCGACCCCCCGGCCGAAGCGTCGACGAGCGGCACCAGGCCGAAGCCGATCACGAGCTCGAGCGGGTCGATGGCGAGCTCCCGGTAGGCGCTGTCGGTGCTCGGGTCGAGCTGCGACGGCGCCGGCAGCGCCGCCGCGGCGGCCTCCTCGGCCGCCTGCCTGTCGGCCATCTTGCCGAGCGCCCGACCGCCGAAGAACAGCAGGCCGCCGATGATGAGGAACGGGAGCTTCGGGAGGGCGGGGACGAGCGCGAAGGAGCACACCACGACGCCCGCGACCATCGGCGCCTTGCGCTGCCCGAGGATCTGTCCGGTGAGCTGGGTGCCGAGGTCCTTGTCGGAAGTCGAGCGGGTGACGATGATGCCTGTGGCGACCGAGATGAGCAGCGCCGGGATCTGCGCGACGAGGCCGTCGCCCACGGTCAGCAGCGAGAAGTGCTGCGCCGCCTCGCCGAACGGCATGCCCTGCTGCATGACGCCGACGACGATGCCGCCGACGAGGTTGACGATGGTGATGAGGACCGCGGCGATGGCGTCGCCCTTGACGAACTTCGAGGCGCCGTCCATCGCGCCGTAGAAGTCCGCCTCGTCGGAGATCTCCTTGCGCCGCTCCCGGGCCTGCTCCTCGGTGATCTGGCCGGCGTTCAGGTCCGCGTCGATCGCCATCTGCTTGCCCGGCATCGCGTCGAGGGTGAAGCGGGCGCCCACCTCGGCGACGCGGCCGGCGCCGTTGGTCACGACGACGAACTGGATGACCACGAGGATCAGGAAGATGATGAGGCCGACGACGACGTTGCCGCCGACCACGAAGCTGCCGAACGCCGCGACGACGTGGCCGGCGTCGCCGTCGAGCAGGATCAGGCGCGTGACGCTGATGTTGATCGCCAGCCGGAACAGCGTCGTCAGCAGCAGCAGCGACGGGAACGCGGAGAAGTCCAGCGCGCGCGGCAGGTAGAGCGTCGCGATGACGATCGCCAGCGCCGCCGAGATGTTCGCCGTGATCATCAGATCCAGGACGAACGGCGGCAGCGGCACCACCATCATCACCACCACGAGCACCACGACGCCCGCGGCGACAAGGTCCGAGTAGCGCTGCGCCCGCTTGAGGAAGCTCGTCATGGAGGGATGGATCGACCCGGGAGGGAGCGGGCCGGTCCACCCGGTGATCGACCGCCCCACGGCGGTCTTGAGGCGCCGGCCGGATACGGTTGCCACCGTGCCCGCCATGCCGACGAGTCCCCGGGGGATGCGCACCCGCGCGACGCTGGTCGACGCCGCGCGCACGGTGTTCGAGCGCGACGGCGTCGTCGACGCCCGGATCGCCGACATCGCCGCGGAGGCCGGCGTGGCGATCGGCTCCTTCTACACGTACTTCGCGCGCAAGGAGGACGCCTTCGTGGCCGTGCTGGCCGAGCTGAGCGAGGAGATGCTGCATCCGCGGATGGACGTGGCCGGCGACGACCCCGTCGCGGTGATCGAGGCCGCCAACCGCGCCTACCTGCTCGCGTACCGGCGCAACGCGCGGATCATGGCGCTGATGGAGCAGATGGCCGCGCTCGACGACGGGGTGGCGCGGGCGCGACGGGAGCGGGCGGAGGCGTTCGCCACCCGCAACGCGCGGGCGATCGCCCGCCTCCAGGATCGCGGGCTCGCCGACCCCGAGCTCGACCCGGTCCTGGCCGCGAGCGCCATCTCGTGGATGGTCAGCCGAACCGCCTGGCAGGCGTTCGTGGGCGGCGGCGTCACCGACGACGTGCCGACGCTCACCCGCCAGCTCACCCGGCTGTGGGCCAACGCGCTGCGGCTGGGCGACGGCTACGCGGCGCGCCGGCCCGACGTCTTGTAGACGAAGGCGAGCACCTGGGCGACGGCCCCGAACAGCTCCTCCGGGATCTGCGTGCCGACCTCGACGCTCGCGTGCAGCGCCCGCGCCAGCGGCGGGTCCGGCACGATCGGCACGCCATACTCCGCCGCGATCCGGCGGATCTTCGCGGCGTTGAGGTCGACGCCCTTGGCCACGACCTCCGGCGCCGGGCTCTTGCCGTCGTAGCGCAGCGCGACCGCGTAGTGGGTCGGGTTGGTCACCACCACGTCGGCCTCGGGCACGGCGGCCATCATCCGCCCGCGCGAGGCCGCCATCTGACGACGCCGCATCGTCATCCGCACCTCGGCCGGGAGCTGCTGGTTCTTGGTCTCGTCCTTGACCTCCTGCTTGTCCATGCGCATCGACTTCGCGTGGCGGTGCTTCTGGTAGGCGAAGTCGACGACGCCGATGACGAAGTACGCGGCCGCCGCCCGCTTGGCCACCGCCAGGATCGTCGAACCGAGCGCGCCGGCGAGCTGCGTCGGCTCCATGCCGACCATGGTGCCCAGCTCGCCCATCTGCGGGACCAGCGCCGCGGCCACGATCGCCGCGACCACGGCGACCTTCGTCACCGACTTGGCCCCCTCGGCCAGCGCGTTGGGACCGAAGATGTTCTTCGCCCCGCTCTGCGGGTTGATGCGCTGCCACTGGGGCTTCAGCACGCCCTTCGACAGCTTCATCCGCGTCATGCAGAGGTTCACCGCCACCGCCGCCGCCGCGCACACCGCGAGCACGGGCGCCAGCGCCGAGCCGGTCTCGCTCAGCGCATGCAGCAGCAGCGCGCCGATGCCCTCCCGCGAGACCGTCTCCGGGTGGGCCATGAGGCGCAGCGCCCACTCCGTGAGCTCCTGCAGGCGCCGGCCGACGTCCGGGCCGACCGAGCCGAGCACGAACAGCGCCGCCAGCAGGATGATCGACCCGGTGAGGTCCATCGAGCGCGCGACCTGGCCCTTGTTGCGCGCCTCCTCCTGGCGCTTGGGCGTCGCCTTCTCGGTCTTGTCGCCGGCCACTCAGTGGTCCTTCGCGGGAAGGGCCACTACGCGACCTTCAGGGTCCGCAGGGCCTGCGAAACGCTCGACTGCACCTCGTCGGCCAGCCAGCCGCCGACGAACGGCAGCGTGACGCCGATCAGGACGAGCCCGACGACGAGCTTCGACGGGAAGCCGATGGCGAACACGTTGAGCTGCGGCACGACGCGCGAGACGAGCCCGAACGCCGCGTCGGTGAGGATCAGCGCGAGCAGGATCGGCCCGGCGATCTGCACCGCCGCGAAGAAGACGCCGACGAACGCGTCGACGGCGCCCGCGACGAGCGCGTTCAGCGACGGCATCTCGAGCACGCCGACGATCTCGAAGGTGCGCGCGAAGCCGCCGAGCACCCACGCCTCGCCTCCGATGGCGATGAAGATGATGACGCCGAGCATCGTGTACATCTGCGCCAGCACGGTGGTGTTCGTGCCGTTGACCGGGTCGACGAGCGCGCCGAAGGAGAAGCCGATCAGGGTGTCGATGAACGTGCCCGCGACCTGGAGGGCGGCGAACAGCGTCGCCAGCACGAACGCGAAGCCGAGCCCCACGAGCAGCTCCTTGCCCATCAGCCCGACGTACGCGACGAGGTCCAGCGGGATGCGGCGGTCGCCGACGACGACGGGCGTCAGGCCGATCGCCAGCGCCACCGCGACGATGCCGCGCACGCGCCGCGGGATGAGCTTGCTCGAGAACAGCGGCGCGAGGACGAACAGCGGCGTCAGACGGGCGAGCACGAGGAAGAAGCCGGGGAGCTGCTGCTCGCCGAGCCGCTCCAGGAGGAGCTGCTCCACGGCCTACGCACCCGTGAGCTGCGGGATGCTCGCCCACAGCTCCGTCGCGTACGACAGAAGCTGGTTGAGCATCCACGGCCCGCCGACGACGAGCACCAGCGCGGTCCCGAGGATCTTCGGGATGAAGACCAGCGTCTGCTCCTGGATCTGCGTGATCGCCTGGAAGATGGAGACGAAGAGGCCGATCAGGAGCCCGGCGAGCAGCAGCGGCAGGGCGATCTTCAGCGCGAGCTGAAGCGCGGTGGTCGCGAGGCTGACGACGACGTCCTGGTCCATGTCGGGCTCCTAGGAGAAGCTCTGCACGAGCGATTGCGTGACGAGGTTCCAGCCGTCCACGAGCACGAACAGCAGGATCTTGAACGGCAGCGAGATGAAGACCGGAGGCAGCATCACCATCCCCATCGACATGAGGGTGGTGGCGACGACGAGGTCGATCACGAGGAACGGCAGGAAGATCAGAAAGCCGATCTGGAACGCCGTCTTGAGCTCGGAGATGATGAACGCCGGGATGAGCACCCAGGTCGGCACGTCCGCGCGGGTCTCCGGCTGCGGCTCGTCGGCGAGCTTGACGAACAGCGCGAGGTCCTTGTCGCGCGTCTGCTCGAACATGAACTCGCGCAGCGGGAGCTGAGCGCGCTCGAGCGCCTGCGTCTGCGTTATCCGGTTCTCGCTGAGAGGGTCGATCGCGACGTCCTTGATCTCGATGAACGTCGGCGCCATGACGAAGATCGTCAGGAAGACCGCGATGCCGACCAGCACCTGGTTCGGCGGTGCGGTGTTCGTACCGAGGGCGCTGCGGATGAAGCCGAGGACGATGAGGATCCGGGTGAAGCCGGTGACGCAGAAGAGCATCGCCGGGACCAGCGTCAGCCCGCCGATCAGCAGCAGGATCTGGAGGGCGTTCTGGCCGTCCATCAGCGGATGGTGCGCTCGCGCAGAGCGTCGACGATGCTCATGTAGCTCGGGCGCCCGCCCCCGCCGGTGGGCGTGCCGGTCGAGCCGCCGGTGCCGTCGTCGAACGGCACCAGGCCGAGGCGCGTCGCCTCCTCCTCGGAGTACGTCCGGATCGGCACGACGCCGTGCTCGGCGACGCCCACGAGCACGAGCTCGCGCCCGGCGCGGACGAGGTGCAGCGACCGCCCGGGGCCGAGCGCGACCACCGCCGCCGAGGACAGGCCGTAGCCCCGGGTGCGCTCCTCGCGCGAGGCCTTGAGCTGCCGCAGGACCCACGCCAGCCCGTAGATGACGGCGATGACGATCGCCAGGCCCACGAACGTGCGCACGAGGCTGCCGCCGCCTCCGCCGGACGCGCCGACTGTCTGCGCCTGGTCCGGCGCCAGCTCGAGCGGGGTCTTCTCGCCGAGATCGGCCAGCGCTCGCGCGGGCAGCAGGAGGAGAGAGGCTGAGGCCGCCGTCGCGACCTTGCGGAGGGAGGGGATCGACATTGGGTTCGGCGACCCGGGAGGGAGGCGGGTCCGCCCGGTAGTCGGTCGGTCCGCAACCGCCTTGAGCCGCTCAAGAGGACGGGTCGCATGCCGAACATCACCGGGTAGCCACCCACGCACCTCGAGGTCTGTCCCCATGTCCGAAGAGTCCACCCGGCAGCTCGTCGTCTTCTCGCTCGGCGATGAGGAGTACGCGCTGCCCATCACCCAGGTCCACGAGATCATCCGCTGGACCGAGCCCCGCTCCGTCGCGTCCGACGAGGCGTGGGTCCGCGGCGTGATCTCGCTGCGCGGGAAGATCGTGCCCGTCTACGACCTGGCCGCGCGGCTCGGGCTCACCGCCGAGCGCCCGGAGCACGCGAAGATCGTCATCGTCGAGACCGCCCACGACATGGCCGGCGTCGTCGTCGACGACGTCGAGGAGGTCCTGACGGTCGATGTCGACCAGCTCGACACGGTGCCCGCGGCGGGCGACCCGTCGATCGAGGCCATCGCCAAGATCGACCAGCGCCTCGTCGTCCTGCTGGACCCGGTCGGCCTGTTCGGCGCCGTCGAGTCGCTCCTGGCCGAGGCCGCGTAGGCCGCTGATCCGCGGCCGTCGTCGCACGCATGTCCGTCGCCACCCGCAAGCGCATCGTGGTCGCCGACGACTCCGGCCTGATGCGCCGGGTCGTCGCTTCGGCGCTCGAGCGAGAGGGCTTCGAGGTCGTCGGCGCCGCCGCCGACGGCGACGAGGCCCTCGCGCTGTGCCAGCGCCATCGCCCCGACGCGATGACGCTCGACCTGGCCATGCCCGGGCTCGACGGCATGGGCGTGCTGCGCGCCCTGCGGAACCGAACCCATCCACCCGCGACCGAGGTGCCGGTCGTGGTCGTCTCCGCGTTCTCGCCCGCGCATGGCGCCCGCGCGGTGGACGCCCTCGCCGAGGGCGCCTTCGACCTCGTCGCCAAGCCGGCGGCCGGGGAGGCGCTGGCGACGTTCGTCACGCAGCTCGGCGACAAGGTCCGGGCCGCCGCGGCCAGCTCCGCACGCCCGCGAGCCGCCGCCCGGCGCGCCGCCGTGGCCCGCCCTCGCCCGGTCGTCCGCTCCGCTACGGCGCGCGCCGTCGTCATCGCCTCCTCGACGGGAGGGCCGCGCGCCCTCGCCGCGCTCAGGCCGCGCCTGCCCGCCCGTCTCGGCGCGGGCACCCTGATCGTCCAGCACATGCCCGCCGGCTTCACCGCCTCGCTGGC
>JANJUA010000226.1 GCA_024710825.1 Solirubrobacteraceae bacterium | reverse complement strand
CGGTCCGCGCCGACGGCGCGGTGGTCCACGAAGGCGGCGCCTGGCAGGTCGTCGTCGGCGCGACCGGCGCATTCGGCGGCGGCAGCGGCCTCGACCGGGCCGACCCGCACGACGGCCTGCTCGACGTGGTGGTCCTCGCCGCCGGCTCGCGCGCGGCGCTCGTGCGCCGCGCGTACGGGCTGCGCTTCGGACGCATCGCGGACCAGCCGGGGGTGCGCCACGCTCGCGCGCGGCGCGTCGAGGTCCACGCGCCGGCGGACACGCGCTGGAACGTGGACGGGGAGCTGTGCACCCTCGAGCCGGCCGAGTTTGCCGCGGAGGCCGGCGCCGTCCAGGTGGTGGTGCCATGAGAGCGCCACGCCTGACGCGCGCGCCGGAGCCGCCGCCGCGCTGGCGGGCACACGCCGCCTGGGCCGCCGGGATCGCCGCGACGGGGGCCGCGTGGTACGCGGCGGGCTCGCTCGCCCACCGTCGTGAGCAGCGCCACGGCTACGCGCTGCGCGGACCAGAGATCGAGGTCGGCTCTCCGGACTTCCTGCGCGCCGCCGAGGCGCTGACCAGCGCACCGATCTCCGGCGGCAACCGCCTCGACGTCCTCGTCAACGGCGATCGCATCTTCCCGGTGTTCCTCGACACGATCCGGGCGGCGAGGAGCACCGTGAACCTCACCACCTACGTCTACTGGCGCGGCGACATCGCCCACGAGATGGCCGGCTGCCTCGCAGACAAGGCGCGCGAAGGCGTGGCGGTGAACGTGATCCTCGACGCCGTCGGCGCCGCGAAGATGGAGCGCGAGCTGCTCGAGCGGCTGCGCGATGCGGGCGTCCGCGTCGCGCTGTTCCGGCCGCCCAAGCCGTACGCCCTCACCCGGCTGAACAACCGCACGCATCGAAAGGTGCTCGTCGCCGACGGACGGGTCGGGATGATCGGCGGCGTCGGGATCGCCGAGGAGTGGACCGGCGACGCCCACGACCCCGACCACTGGCGAGACACGCACGTGCGCGTCGAGGGGCCCGTCGTTCGCGGCCTCCAGGGCGCGTTCGCCGAGAACTGGCTGGAGGCGACCGGCGACGTGCTCGTCGGCGACGACTACCTGCCGGACATCGAGCCGCTCGAGGATGGCGGGCCGATGCAGCTCGTGCGCTCGCGCTCCACGGTCGGCGACACGAACGTCGAGGCGCTCTACTTCCTCGCGATCGCCTGCGCCCGCCGGACGCTCGACCTCACCGCCGCCTACTTCGCGCCGCGCCCCGCGTTCGTCGACGCCCTCTGCGACGCGGCGGGCGAGCGCGGCGTGCGCACCCGGATCCTCGTGCCGGGCAGGCACATGGACAAGCCGGTCATCCGGGTCGCCGGCCGCGCCGAGTACGAGCGGCTGCTGAGCGCCGGCGTCGAGCTCTACGAGTACGCCCCGACGATGCTGCACGCCAAGACGCTGTGCATCGACGGCGCCTGGTCGTCGATCGGGTCGGTGAACTTCGACAACCGCTCGTTCCAGCAGAACGACGAGGCCACGCTGTGCGTGCAGTCCGAGCGGGTCGCGGCGGAGCTCACCGAGGCGTTCGAGCGCGACCTGAGGGTCTCCGAGCCGTTCTCGCCCGAGCGCTGGCGCCGGCGCCCGTGGCACCGCCGCGTCACCGAGCAGGCGCTGAAGCTCGCCCGGCGGGAGCTGTAGGCGTGCGCCGCTAACGCCCGAAGCCGACGCGCGGCTCGGAGTTCTCGACCCGCACCCAGAGCACGTGCTCGAGGTCGAGGCGGACGCTGCCGTCGGCCGTCTTGAGGTCATGCCAGCCCTGGCCGCCGACGGCGGCCAGCAGCCGATCGAGGTCGGCCTGCTCGACGCGCAGCCCGAGCGGCGGGCTGGCCTGGAAGCCGATCGAGACTTGGACCATGGTCTTCTCAGTGCTCCTTGGAGGGCTGGACGATCTCGGTGAGGACGCCACCCGACGCCGCCGGGTGCAGGAAGGCCACCGACGAGCCGCGGATGCCGATCCGCGGCGTCTCGTCGATCAGCCGCACCCCGGCCGCCCGGAGCCCGTCCAGCGCCCGCGCGATGTCCGGGGTCTGGTAGGCGACGTGGTGCAGCCCCGGCCCCCGCGAGGCCAGGAACCTGCCGACCGGGGTGTCCGGGCCGAGAGGCCGCAGCAGCTCGACGTGGTTCTCCCCGACGTCCAGCAGCACCGCCTCGACGCCCTGTGACTCCACCGTCTCGCGGTGCACGAGGCGCATCCCGAACGAGCCCTCGTAGAGGGCGATGGCCGCGTCGAGATCCTCGACGGCGACCCCGGTGTGGTCGATGCGGGCGAACATGCTGCGGGCCAGTCTACGAGCCGGCGCGCACCGGCTCCGACGTGCCGATGACCTTCCCCGAGCCGTCCTTCGCCTCGACCGCGACGTACCGCGGCGCCTTGTCGAGGCGGATGCGCGTCTCGAACCCGGTCCTGCGGCCCGACGCGACCTTCTCGAGGTCGTCCGCGGAGTCGCCGGCGAGGACGTCCCACGACCGCAGCTCGGTCGCGCCGTTGTAGGAGGCGAAGACGTCGCGGCCCTTCAGCGCCACGGCGGGCTTCGTCGTCGGCGTGCCCTTGAACGGGAAGCGGTAGGCGCGGTAGGTGTCCTCGCCGCGCTCGATCCGGGCGTCCCAGAGGATCTCGCCGGCCTCGGAGAACTCCGTGAAGTAGCCCTGCGAGCCCCAGCCCACGAACGAGTTGCCGTTCGGCAGCGCCTGCAGGTTGCCCTGCGTGCCCGCCAGGATCGGATCCGGCTCGTGGTGGAGCACCTGCTTGACGCGGACCGTCTTGCGCTCGGGGTCGACGTCGAGGACGAGGCCGCGCGACTGGCTGCGGACCTCGGGCGCCGACTCGTTGTCGAACATCCTCAGCGTCCCGTCGGGGAACGCCTGGACGTCGTGCTGCCACGCCCAGACGGCGGCCTTGGAGAGCTTGTAGTCGCTCTTCTTGCCGCCGATGCGCGACAGCAGCCTGCCCGTGTGGCGGTCCAGCTCGTACGCCGCCCACACCTCGCGGCCGGAGACGATGATGTCGTCGTCGGGCGTCAGCGCGACGGAGTTGGGGTGGACGTAGTCGTAGAGCGCCTCGCGCCCCTTCGGGACCTCGCCGATGCCCTCGTCGAGCGCGATCGTGCCGAGGCTGTGCCACTCGAACATCACGAGGCCCGTCTCGATGTCGATCTCCTGGACCACGGCGTCCACGACGCGCGCCCGCTTGGAGCCGCCGACCGACGACAGATCCCAGGCGACGGGGTTGTAGACGAGGCCCAGCAGCGTGCCGTCCGGCGTGATCGTCGTCTCGTGGAAGTCCAGCCGGTAGCCGTTGCCGCCCTCGACGGTCTTGCGCTCCTCGAAGCTCGGGCTCACGATCTTCACGACGCCCTCGCCGGTGCCGAGCACCGTGCGCCCCTGCCACCACGTCAGCACCGGCTCGCCGGCGTAGGACTGGACCCGGAAGTCCGTGACGTTGCCCGCCTCGTTCTGCGCGAACCAGACGGGCTCGCCGGAGTCGTCGATGATCATCGGCCCGGCCTGCAGCCCCTTGCGCGGCTTGCCGCCGAAGACCTTCTTCGGCGCGATGAAGACGTAGCCCGGCGCGGTGCCGCGCTTCGCCTTCTG
>JANJUA010000205.1 GCA_024710825.1 Solirubrobacteraceae bacterium | reverse complement strand
GAGCTCGCCGAGCGCTTTGCCACGCGCACGTTGGCGCTGCTGTTCCCGCACTTCGCCGCCGAGGTCGGCGGGCGAGCCGGCGACGTCGCCGAGGAGCTCGAGCGGGTGGAGAGGCAGCTGGCCGACGTGCTGCGGCTGCCGGAGACGCACTGCTCCTCGCCCGATGCGGTGCTGGAGCGGTTCATCAAGGCACTGCCGGACATCCGCGAGGCGCTGCTGCTCGACGCGCGGGCGATCTGCGACGGGGACCCCGCGGCACACTCGATCGACGAGGTGATCCTCGCCTATCCGGGCTTTCGAGCGACTGCCGTTCACCGGCTCGCGCATCAGCTGCAGGGCTGCGAGGTGCCGCTCGTGCCGCGGCTGCTCAGCGAGATCGCGCACCGCCAGACGGGTATCGACATCCATCCGGCGGCGCAGATCGGCGAGTCGTTCGCGATCGACCACGGCACCGGCATCGTCATCGGCGAGACCGCCGTGCTGGGCAAGCGCGTCAAGCTCTACCAGGGCGTGACGCTCGGAGCGCTGAGCGTCGACAAGCGCATGGCCCGCACCAAGCGCCATCCGACGATCGGCGACGACGTGGTGATCTACGCCAACGCGACGATCCTCGGCGGCGACACGGTGATCGGCAACGGCACCCGGATCGGGGGCAACGTGTGGCTGACCCGCAGCGTGCCCGCCCAGTCGGTCGTGACGCCCACCGCGCGCGTCGACGCGCGGACGCGCGACGACGAGCCGCTGGAGTTCAACATCTAGGTCAGGGAGGCAGCGTGAGAGCCACGAACATCCTCGAGACGATCGGCGACACGCCCCACATCCGGATCAACCGCCTGTTCGCGGACCGCCCCGGGGTCGAGGTGTGGATGAAGGCGGAGCGCGCCAACCCGGGCGGCTCGATCAAAGACCGCATCGCTCTCTCGATGATCGAGGACGCCGAGCGCCGCGGACTGCTCGGCCCAGGCAGCACGATCGTCGAGCCCACGTCGGGCAACACCGGCATCGGGCTGGCGATGGTCGCCGCGGTGCGCGGCTACCGCCTGATCCTCGTGATGCCCGAGTCGATGTCGATCGAACGCCGTCGCCTGATGGCCGCCTACGGCGCCGAGCTCGAGCTGACGCCGCGCGAGGGCGGGATGAAGACGGCGATCGCGCGCGCCGACGAGCTCGTCTCCAAGATCGACGGCGCGTGGGTGCCGCAGCAGTTCGAGAACCCGGCCAATCCGGAGGTCCACCACGACGCGACCGCCGCGGAGATCCTGCGCGACTTCCCGGACGGCATCGACTTCCTGATCGCCGGCGTCGGCACCGGCGGCCACATCACCGGCGTCAGCGAAGCCCTCAAGGAGCACTTCCCCAACCTCAGGACGTTCGCGGTCGAGCCCGCCAAGTCGGCGGTCATCAGCGGTGGCGAGCCCAGTCCGCACCGGCTGCAGGGGATCGGCGCCGGCTTCGTGCCCACCAACCTGCACACCGACACGCTCGACGGGACGATCCAGGTCTCCGAAGAGGACGCGTACGAGCTCACCGCCCGCTGTGCCCGCGACGAGGGCATCTTCGTCGGCCCATCGTCGGGCGCCGCGCTCGCCGCGGTCGCGCAGAAGCTCGCCGACGTCCCCGACGGCAGCACGGTGCTGACCTTCTGCTACGACACCGGCGAGCGCTACTTCTCGGTCGCGGGCCTGTTCGAGGCCGACGGGACGAGCGTGCAGGTCGCCGCGCGCCCCTGATCCCGCAACCGGGGTGACGTACGAGCTCCGAGAGACGCGATCGGCCAGGCGGCGCAGGCGCCCCTCGGCGAGGCGAGGGGATCTAGGTCCATTGCGGCGGCGGGCCGGCCGCTCGTAGCCTGAACCGCAGCCATCCGGCGACTCAAGGAGGAAGCCCATGACCCGGCTCACGACCGTGCTGTCCACGGCGACCACGGTGGGGTGCGTCCTGGTCGGCGCGCTGCTGGCAGCGGCGTCGGCGAGCGCCGCCAGCCGGGGCTTCCGGGTCTACAACCTCTCCAGCCACCCGTTGCGCGTGGCCAGCGCCCAGGCCACCGACGTCACCTGCAACGCCGTCCGTCCGAGCAACTGCCCCGCCAGCGACGACCTGTGGGAGGGCCGTCCCAAGGTCGGCGCCGTGCTGATGCCGGGCGCCGAGCCCCACCCCTGGGAGCTCGAGTGGGGGTTCCTGAACCACTTCCACGCCGCGGTGGCCTATGACGTCGTGGGGACGGACGCGACCTACAAGGCCGGCTTGGACACCTGGACGACCTCCAACGACTCAGCGTGCTCGTTCCCGTCGAACCTGGGCTACTGCACCGCGGAGGGGCTCACGCTGACCATCGACGATCCGCCGGGAACCGTCCACGACATCCCCGCGGCGCGGGCCCAGGAGCAGGCCGAGACTCTTCGCGAGCTGTGCGCGCAGTCCAACTCCGCGACCTGCGAGTTCAAGCCGACCGAGGAGGAGAAGGCCACGATCCCCGCCCACCTGGTGGGCGACCCGGTCGCCAACTGCCTGGAGGACGAGGTCGAGAACCGCGTTACGCGGGAGGACACGGTCAGCGAGTCCAACAGCGTCGACATCAAGACCGGCGTCGAGGCCGAGACGAACTTCATCATCGAGAAGGCGAAGGTGTCGATCACGGTCGCCTACGGCCATGAGTGGGTCACCAAGCACACGTTCGCCCAGGACCTGACGCTGAAGGTCAAGCCCGGCGACATCGCCTGGGTGGCCTCGACCGCGCCGGTCCTGCGTGACACGGGCGACTTCGTCCTGAAGCTGGGCAACACCACCTGGACGCTGCACGACGTCGCCTTCGACACGCCCGACCCGAGCCGCACGGCCCGCTTCGTCGTCGACCACCGCGCGCTCACCCCGCAGGAGCGCACGACGATGTGCACGCACGTCGAGCCCGACGGCAGCGGGCTGCTGAGCGCGCCCGCCGGCTGGGTGGCACTGGAGTGGATCGGCTCGGACGGCCACGACCGGATGATCGGCGGGCCGGCGAGCAACACGCTGCGCGGCCTGGTGGGCAGCGACCTCATCCGCGGCGAGGCGGGCGACGACACGCTGCGGGGCGGGAGCGGCGCCGACCGGATCTCCGGCGGCCGCGGCAGCGACCGCGTGATCGGCGGCCGCGGCGCGGACGTGTTGCATGGCGGACCGGGGCGTGACACCCTGCGCGGCGGGCCGGGCTCGGACACGATCATGGACCACGCCGGCGCGACGCTCGTCCACACCGGCACCGCCACCGGGAGCGGCCGCGACGTCGTCGACGTGCGCGACGACCGCGACGACGACACCGTGATCTGCGACTCGCCGGACAGCATCGCGATCGCCGACGCCGGCGACCGCGTGATCGGCCCCTGCGGGCAGCTTGTCCGCGGCCACGGCTGAGCCGGAAGCCGCGCAGTCGGGCCACGGCGTCGCGATCGAAGCGGCCCGCTACGCCGGCAGTCGCGCCGCGGAGCTGGTAGGACTTCGGCGATGGCACCGCTCGAAGGCGAATACGAGCCCAGCCCGCACGAATGGGTGCGCAACCAGGTCGCCGAGTACGAGGCATCGGGCGGGGAGCGTGCGAACAC
>JANJUA010000199.1 GCA_024710825.1 Solirubrobacteraceae bacterium | reverse complement strand
GCGCGCACGGCGCCCGGCGTCTCGGCGCGGATCACCGGGTTGACGTCGCCGGCGAGCAGCACCGACAGAACGCTGTCGGCGGTCAGTCGCACGCCGAGGCGCCGCCCGCTCGCGGTCCGCACGCGGGCGCGCATCGACCGGCGCTCGAGCCGCCGCACCAGCGCGGCGACGTCGTCCGTCGGGTGGGCACACGGGCCGTCGGCGCACAGGGCGGGCAGCGCGCGCCTGATGGCGGCGAACGTCGAGAGCGCAAGCGGGTCGGGTCCCTCGGGCGTCACGGTCGAGTCGAGGACGAGCGCCTCGACGCGGTCGCCGTACGCGGCCGCGTACCGCAGCGCCACCTTCGTCCCGTAGGAGGTCCCGTAGAGCACCAGCCGCTTGTAGCCGCCCGCGCGGCGGATGGCTTCGAGGTCCTGGACGTCGTTTTCGGTGGTGTAGAAGGCCCGTGCCGGGCCGAGCGCGCGCGCACCGCGGTCGGGGCGCCGGGAACGGCAGCTCAGCGCCCCCGAGCGCCCGACGCCCCGGGGGTCGGCGACGATCAGGTCGCGCGCGCCGCGGACCGGCGCGAGCGCCGCCGCGAGCGAGCCCGCCTCACTGCTGGCGACCTGGCCGGGTCCGCCGAGGATGGCCACGAGCGCGGTCGGCGTCGGGGCGTCGGCCGCGGGGAGGCGGCGCACGTCGAGCGCGACCTGGCCGGGTACGGCGCCGGCGGGGTCGAGCGGCACGACGACCCGGCTGCACGAGAAGCCGTCGGCGGACGGGCACGGCGCCTCGTCGAACGCCGGGGCGGCGGCGGGCAGGCCGAGCACCGCGGCCGCCAGCCCGGCCGCCAGGCAGCCGACGATCTGCAAGCGCCTCACCAGCGCCACGCTACCCGGTAACAGTGCCCGGACCACCCACACGGGTAGGTTTCGCGCATGTCACACAACCGCGAAGTCGTCACGGCCATCGACGCGCCGGCGGCGATCGGCCCGTACTCCCACGCCGTCCGCGCCGGCGGCCTGCTGTTCGTCTCGGGGCAGATCCCCATCGACCCGGCGAGCGGCGAGCTCGTCGGCGCCACGGCCGCCGAGCAGGCGCGCGTCTGCCTGGAGAACCTCACGGCCGTCGTCGCGGCGGGCGGGGCGAGCCTCGCCGACGCCGCGCAGGTCACCGTCTACCTCACTGACATGGCGGACTTCGCCGCCGTCAACGACGTCTACGCGACCTTCTTCGAGGCCGACCCGCCGGCTCGCGCGGCCATCGCGGTCGCGGGGCTGCCGAAGGGCTCCCTGGTCGAGATCGCGGCCGTGATCGCGCTGCCGGACTAGTGGTCTCCGCGGCCGACGTCCTCCGCGCCCGTCCCGCGGTCGAGCGGGTGGCGCGGCGCACGCCGGTGCTGCCGTCGCAGACCCTGAGCGAGCGGGCGGGCGGGACCGTCCTGCTGAAGGCCGAGTCGCTGCAGCGCACCGGCTCGTTCAAGATCCGCGGGACCGCCGCGACGCTCGCCGCGCTCGGCGACGACGCGGCGGGCGGCGTCGTCTGCGGGAGCGCCGGCAACCATGCTCAGGCGCTCGCCGCGGCGGCCCGCGCCGCCGGCGTGCCCTGCGACGTGATCATGCAGGCCGGCGCGCCGATCGCGAAGGCCGAGGGCGCGGAGGCGCTCGGCGCGACGGTGCTGCTGGAGGGCGCCGACGTGGAGGAGTCGCTCGTCCTCGCTCGCGAGCGGGCCGCGGCGCGCGGGATGACGTTCGTGCATCCGTTCGACGACCCGGAGGTGATCGCCGGGCAGGGCACGCTCGGGCTCGAGCTGCTCGAGGACGTGCCCGATCTCGCGCGCGTGATCGTGCCGGTGGGAGGCGGCGGCCTCGTCGGGGGGATCGCCGTGGCCGTGAAGGCGGTCCGGCCGCAGGTCGAGGTCGTCGGCGTCCAGGTGGAGGGCTTCGCGGCGGTCGCCGCCTCGCTGGAGGCGGGGCACGCGGTGGACGTCGATCCGGCGTTGAGCATCGCCGACGGGATCGCGGTCAAGCGCCCCGGCGAGCTGACACTGGAGCTGATCGGTCGCCACGTCGACGGCATGGCGTCGGTGGCCGAGGACGACGTCGCCGAGGCGATGGTGCTGCTGCTGGAGAAGGCGAAGCTCGTGGTGGAGGGCGCCGGGGCGGTCGGCGTCGCGGCGCTGCTCGACGAGCTGGTCGAGCCCGCGCCCACGGGCTCCACGGTCGTGGTGCTGTCGGGAGGCAACGTGGACGCGGGGCTGCTCGCCAGCGTCGCCCGTCGCCACGAGACGGAGGTGGGGCGGCGCCTGGCGCTGCTGACGCGGATGCCGGACCGGCCGGGCAACCTCGCCCGCCTGCTCGACCTCGTCGCGCGCGCCGGGGCCAACCTCGTCGAGGTTCAGCACGTGCGCGAGGGCATCGACCTCCACGTGCGCGAGACCGCGGTCCAGGTGGTGCTGGAGACGCGCGGGCCGGGACACGCCGACGCCGTGCTCGCCGCGATCGCCGCCGCGGGCTACGAGGCCCGGGTCCTGCGGTAGACCGCGTTTCGCGCCACCGGCAAGCCGGGCAAGCCAGGGGCATGGACGACGATCGCGAAGACGTCGGCGCCGAGGGCGGCGACAACGAGAACGCGGACACGCTGCCGGCGGTCCCGGCGAAGGACGACGACTCGCCGCTCGGCGACACCGATCAGCACTCGCGCGCCGAGCCCGGGGAGCACGACGAGCCCAAGACGTAGCTCGCGGGCGCCTGAAGCAAGATAGTTTGCTACCATACTGTTAGTCAGCAAACAGCTTCAGGAGCAGCATGCGAGAGCCCGCGTCCTCGCCGCCGCGGATCGAGCGTCATGTCTGGCTCATCGCCACGGTCGTGGCGATGGGATCCGTGATGTCGATCCTCGCCGTAACCATCGTCAACGTCGCGCTCGAGAGCCTCAGCTCCGAGCTGCACAGCCCGCTCACCGACATCCAGTGGGTCGCCACCGGCTACCTGCTCGGCATGGGCGCGGTCATCCCGGTGACGGCGTGGGCGGCGAACCGGGTCGGGGCCAAGCGCCTGTATCTCGCCTCGCTCATCGCGTTCGTCGCCACCTCGATCCTCTGCGCGGTCGCCTGGACCGCTCCGATGCTCATCGGCGCGCGCGTACTGCAGGGGGTCGCCGGCGGCCTGTCGCTCCCGCTCGGCCAGATGATGCTCGCCACGGCGGCCGGTCCGCGGCGCATGGGGCAGGTGATGAGCGTCATCGGCGTGCCGATGGTGCTCGGGCCGATGATCGGGCCGATCCTCGGCGGCGCGCTCATCGACCACCTGAGCTGGCACTGGATCTTCGTCGTCAACGTGCCCGTCGGACTCGCCGCGATCGCCCTCGGCTGGAGGCTGCTGCCCTCCGTCGCCCCGGGCGAGGCCGGCCGGCTCGACACGCGCGGGCTCGTCCTGCTGTGCGCGGGCGTGCCGCTGCTCATCTACGGCCTGTCGCGCACCAGCGCGGCCGGCGGCTTCGGCTCGGCGTCGGTGCTCCTTCCCGCCCTCGCGGGAGCGGGCCTCATCGTGGCCTTCGTCGTCCACGCGCTGCGGACCGAGGAGCCCCTGCTCGACGTCCGCCTGCTGGGCAACCGCCGCTTCGCGGCGGCCGGGCTCGCGACCTTCTGCACCGGCGCCGCGCTGTACGGGGCGATGCTCCTGCTGCCGCTCTACTTCCAGACCGTACGCGGCGAGGACGCGATGAGCGCGGGCCTGCTGCTCATCCCGCAGGGGCTCGGCGCCGCGCTGGCCATGCCGTACGCGGGGCGGCTCACCGACCGCATCGGGGGCGGCCGGATCGCCGCGGTGGGGATGGCGCTCATGGCCGTCGGCACCATCCCGCTGGCCGCGCTCACCGCGGAGACCTCCTACGTGCTCATCTCCGCGATCCTCGTCGTCCGCGGCATGGGGACGGGCATGTCGATGATGCCGCTCATGGCCGCCGCCTACGCCGCCCTGCCGGCCAAGGCCATCGTCCACGCGACGCCGCAGCTCAACGTCCTGCAGCGCATCGGCGGGTCGATCGGCACCGCGATCCTCACGGTGGTCCTCGCCAACGGCCTGATCGGCGTGACGACGCCCGACGGCCAGGCCGCCGCCTTCGGCCACGCCTACTGGTGGGCGATCGGCGTCACGGCGCTCGCCGCGCTGCCCGCGATCTACCTCGCCGTGGTCGAGCGGCGCGCGCGCGGGCGCACGCGCCGGCCGCGCGCCGCCGTCGACGGCGAGCTGCTGCCGAGCGACGACCGCAAGCCGGTACCGGCATGATGCCGGCCATGGCCGCCACCGACGTACAGGAGATCCGCACCGCGCTGCGCGAGATGCTCGCCGCCCAACGCCGGCTGCGCGGCCGCGAGGCGCAGCGGCAAGGCCAGCTCAGCTACTCGCAGCACGGCGTGCTGCGCGTGCTGGCCGACGGCGAGCTGCACTCGGCGGGCGAGCTGGCCGCGGCCGCGGACCTCACGCCCGCGTCGATGACGAAGATGCTCGACGGGCTGGAGCGGGCCGGCCTCGTGCAGCGCGTGCGCGACGAGGTCGACCGCCGCCGCGTGGCGGTGCGGATCACGGCCGCCGGGCGCGAGGTGCACGACGCCAAGGACGCCGCGATCGGCGCGGCGTGGGAGGAGATCGTGGGGCCGCTCGAGCCGGAGGAGGCCGCCGCGATGGCGGCGGCGCTGCGCAGGATCGCCGCCCTCTACGACGCCCTGTAGACCGACGAACCCCCGGACGCGGCGGGTCCCCGTATCCTCCGGCGCAGACAACGAACCGCACGAGGTCCCGAACCATGGCCGTTGCTGTCCCCTTCGAGGAGAAGACCGACGAGCAGAAGGCGATCACCGAGATGGTGCGCCAGTTCGTCGACGAGCAGGTTCTGCCGAACGCCGAGCACTACGACAACGAGGACGCGTTCCCGGATCCGATCGTCGACCAGATGAAGGAGCTCGGGCTGTTCGGGGTGACGATCCCCGAGGAGTACGGCGGCATGGGGCTCGACCTGACGACCTACGTGATGATCGTCGAGGAGCTCTCGCGCGGCTGGATCTCGGTCTCCGGCATCATCAACACCCACTTCATCGGCTCCTACCTGCTGATGAAGTTCGGGACCGACGAGCAGAAGCAGAAGTATCTCCCGCGGATGGCGACCGGTGAGATCCGCGCGGCGTTCTCGCTGTCGGAGCCGGAGCTGGGCTCCGACGTCCAGGCGATCAAGACGACCGCCAAGAAGGGCGACGACGGCCTCTACGAGATCAACGGCCAGAAGATGTGGGTCACCAACGGCCTGCGCTCCGGCCTGGTGTTCGTGCTGGTCAAGACGGACCCGGATGCCGAGCCGCGCCACAAGGGCTTCACCTGCTTCATCACGGAGAAGGAGCCGGGCGTGGCGGAGAACACCGGCGCCTACGCCGGCCTGAACGTCCCGCCGCAGATCAAGAAGCTCGGCTACAAGGGCGTCGAGTCCACCGAGCTCGTCTACGACGGCTACCGCTGCCCGGCGGAGAACGTCCTCGGCGGGGAGGCCGCCGGCCTGCACCAGGGCTTCGCCCAGATGATGGACGCGCTCGAGGTCGGCCGCGCGAACGTCGCGGCGCGCGGCGTCGGCATCGCCCAGCGTGCGCTCGAGCTGGCGCTGCGCTACTCGCAGGAGCGCAAGACGTTCGGCAAGGCGATCGCCCAGCACCAGGCGATCCAGTTCAAGCTCGCCGACATGGCCACGCAGGTCGAGGCCGCGCGTCTGCTGACGATCCGCGCGGCCCGCCTGAAGGACGCCGGCGTGCGCTCGGACATGGAGGCGGGGATGGCGAAGCTGTTCGCGTCGGAGGCGGGGCGCTTCTGCGTGGAGGAGTCCTTCCGGATCCACGGCGGCTACGGCTACTCGAAGGAGTACGAGATCGAGCGCCTGTACCGGGACGCGCCGCTGCTGCTGATCGGCGAGGGGACGTCCGAGATCCAGCGGATGGTCATCGGCAAGAAGCTGCTCCAGCGCTACAAGGCGTAGCCCCTGCCCGGGCCGCGCGCCGCCCGCGTCGCCGTCACGGCGACGTTCCTGTTCAACGGCGCGCTGTTCGGCTCGTTCTACGCGCGGGTGCCGGCGCTCAAGGAGGGCGCGGGCCTCGGCGACGGCACGTTGGGGCTCGGGCTCTTCGCGTTGGCGATCACGGCGCTGGTCGCGCAGCCGGCGGCGGGGGCGCTCGTGGCCCGGTTCGGCTCACGGGCGATCGTGCGCCTCGGCGGGGTGGTCTACGGCGCCGCGCTGTGCCTGCCGGGCCTCGCCGCCGATCCGCTGGCGTTCGCGGCGACGGCGGCGCTCGTCGGCGCCGGAGCGGGACTGCTGGACGTGGCGATGAACGTCGCCGGGGCGG
Organism: Solirubrobacteraceae bacterium; assembly: GCA_024710825.1. Taxonomy (GTDB): domain Bacteria; phylum Actinomycetota; class Thermoleophilia; order Solirubrobacterales; family Solirubrobacteraceae; genus Capillimicrobium. The sequence continues at coordinate 469 of JANJUA010000199.1, read as the reverse complement.
AGGTCGAGGAGCGCTCGCCGCGGCGGATGTTCTCGTCGCTGCACGCCGCGTACTCGTTCGGCGCGATGGGCGGTGCGGCGATCGCGGGGGCCGTGGCGGGGGCGGGCGTCGACGTCGCCGTCCACCTCGCGATCGGCGGGGCGATCGTGGCGGCTGTCGTGCTCGTCGCCGCCCGCTGGATGCTGCCGGTCGCCGGCCACGCCGGCGCGGGGCTCGCGCGGCCGACCCGGGCGCTCGCCGTGCTCGGGGCGGTCGCGTTCTGCGCCCTGCTCGCCGAGGGCTCGGTCGCCGACTGGAGCCCCGTCTACCTCGACCGCGACCTCGCCGTCGGCCCGGTGGTCGCCGCGTTCGGCCTCACCGCGTTCCAGCTCTGCATGGGCGTCGGGCGGCTGGCGGCGGACCCCGTCGCCGAGCGCCTGGGGGCGGTCGCCGTGATCCGCGGCGGCGGCCTGCTGGCCATGACGGGCCT
>JANJUA010000190.1 GCA_024710825.1 Solirubrobacteraceae bacterium | reverse complement strand
CCGGATCGCACAGCACCCGCATCGCGGCGAGCAGGCTCGACGGGAGCTGCTCCGGTCGGGCGATGCGATCGAAGAACCGCGACACGGGGCGCAGGCAGTCGTTGACGGAGAGGTCCGCCGAGCGCGCGTCCTCGAGCTCCTGGAGCACGGGGCTGGCCACGCGGGTGGCGAAGCCGTCGCCCGGCAGCAGCAGCACCGGGAGCCGGTTGATCGTGGCCAGCGCCGCCCCGGTCACCATGTTCGTGGCGCCCGGTCCGATGGAGGTCGTGCAGGCGAGCGTCGACAGCCGGTTGCGCATCCGCGCGAAGCCGGCGGCGGTGTGGACCATCCCCTGCTCGTTGCGCGCGAGGTAGTACGGGAGATCGGGCGACCCGGACAGCTCCGCCTCCAGCAGCGCCTGGCCGACGCCGGCCACGTTGCCGTGGCCGAAGATGCCGAAGCAACCGGCGACCAGGCGCTGCTGCACGCCGTCGCGCTCGGTGTGCTGCGCGCCGAGGAAGGCCACCAGCGCCTGTGCGACCGTCAGCCGCCGCGACCGGCTCATGCCGCGCCCCCGGCGGAGGTCAGCGGGAGCCGGCGGTCGATCGGCTCGTCGCGCCAACGGTCGCGGATCCAGGCGTGTGCCGGGTCGTCGGTGAACCGCCATGCGCGCTCTCCGGGCCCCGCCATCACGTTGAGGTAGTAGAGGTCGTACCCGGGCGCCGCCATCGACGGGCCGTGATAGCCGTGGGGCATGACGATCGCGTCGCCGGTGCGGACCTCGGCGCACACGTCGATCTCACGCCCGGGACCCGACCCGTAGACGCGCTGGTAGCCGACGCCGCCCCCCGCCACCTCGTAGTAGTAGATCTCCTCCAGCGCCGACTCCACGCCGGGGCGCTCCTCGTCGTGCTTGTGCGGCGGATAGGACGACCAGTTGCCGGCCGGGGTGAGCACCTCCACCGCGATCAGACGATCGGCCGCGAAGGCCTCGGGTGCGCAGAAGTTGTTGACCTGACGGCTCGCGGCTCCCGCGCCGCGCAGCTCGACCGGCACCGCGTCGGCGGGCACGTACCGCGGCGCCAGCCGCCGCGCGGCCCGGGCCGCGGGCAGCGCGAAGCGACCGCCGCCCTCGCTGCGGATCTCCACGCCGGCGTCGCGCGGGACGTAGACGAAGTCGGTCACGGCCGAGAACACGTCGTCGCGGCCCGCGAGGGTGAACGTGGAGCCCTCGCAGGCGACGGTGCAGCCGCCCGCCAACGGCAGCACGATCGTCTCCTCCTCGGCGGTGGCGAACGCGTGCACGCCGCCGGGCGCGAGCTCCAGCACGCGCAGGGCGCTGAACGACCAGCCGGCCCGCTCGGGCGTGACGCACAGCTCCAGCGGGCCCTCGGCCGCGGCGCCGCGGCGCAGATGGGCGCTCATCGCCGACCCGACGCCGTCGGCAACAGGGAGACGGCGGTGTCGACGGCGGCGGCGACGTCGTCGTCCGGCGGATACAGCAGCGAGCGCCCGACGACGAGCCCGACGACGTTCGGGACCGCGAGCGCGGCCCGCCAGGCGTCGAACGCCGCATCCTGGTCGTCTCGGACCTCCCCGCCGAGCAGCACGGTCGGCAGGGTGGTCGCCCCCGCCACGCGCTCCATGTCGTCGACCACCGGCACCTTCAGCCACGTGCGGGCGGAGGTCGGGCCCAGCCCGGCGGCGATGGCCGACGCCCGGATCGCCGCCTGGGCGGTCAGCTCGGTCTTCAGCCGGCCGTCGACCCGGCGCGCCAGGAACGGCTCGATCATGGCGACGAGATCGCGCTCGGCGAGTGCGCCGACCGCACGGCCCGCCGCCTCGAGCAGGGCGGGCGTCGCCGGGTCGTCGAAGTCGATGCGCACGAGCATCTTGCCGCCCTGGCAGCCCATGCGCGACAGCGCCGGCGCGTCGTAGGCCGTGAAGCGGTCGTCGGCTTCCCAGGACGCGCCGGCCAGCCCGCCGCGGTTCATCGAGCCGAGCACGACCTTGCCCTCGAGCGCCCCGAGCAGCAGCAGGTCCTCGACGACGTCCGGGGTGCCGAGCACGCCGGACACGCCCGGCCGCGACAGCGCCAGGCACAGGCGGTCGAGCAGGTCGCGGCGGTCCGCCATCGCCAGCGGGCGGCGGCCCGCGGCCAGCGCGCCGCGCGCGGGATGGTCGGCCGCGACCACCATGATGCGGCCCTCGTCGAGCAGCGCCGTCGGCCGGCGCCGCGCCGCCGCCGCCGCCGCGATGCGATCGCCGCCGGCGCGGGCCGCGACGAGCGCGCGGAGCTGTTGGTCATGCATGGATGGCCTCCTCGATCAACGACACGACCTCGTGCTCGTCGGGCATGGCCGCGGCGCACGCCAGCCGCGAGGCGACGAGCGCGCCGGCGCCGTTGCAGAACCGCATGAGCCGCCGCAGGTCCCAGCCCGCCAGCAGCCCGTGACACAGCGCCCCGCCGAACGCGTCCCCGGCGCCCAGGCCGTTGACGACGTCGACCGGGAAGGGCGCCTCCTCGACCACCTGCGCCCCGTCGTCGGCAAGCACCCCGCGCGGCCCCTGCTTGACGATCGCGAGCCGGACCCCATGGCCCCTCAGCGCGCGTGCGGCGGCGCGGGGCTCGCTTGCGCCGACCGCGGTCTCGCACTCGTCCTGGTTGCCCACGGCGACGGTCACGAGCGGCAGCGCCTGCTGGACCCAGGCGCGCGCCTGCTCGCGAGAGGACCAGAACATCGGGCGGTAGTCGAGGTCGAGGATCGTGATCGCGGCCTTGCCGCGGGCCCGCAGCGCCGCCAGCGTCGCCGACCGGCTCGGCTCCTGCGAGAGCCCCGTGCCCGTCACCCACAGCACGCGCGCGGCCCGGATCGCGTCGAGATCGAGCTCGTCGGCGCGGATCTCGAGATCCGGGGCCTTGGGAAAGCGGTAGAAGTACAGCGGGAAGCGGTCCGGCGGGAACAGCTCGCAGAACGTCACGGGCGTCGGCAGGCCCGACACCGCGGCGACGTAGCGGTCGTCGACTCCGAACGCGCGCAGCTCGTCGCGCAGGAAGGCGCCGAACGGGTCGTCGCCGGTCCGGGTGATCACCGCGCTGCGCCGGCCATGACGGGCCGCCGCGACCGCGACGTTCGTCGGGCTGCCGCCCAGGTACTTGCCGAACGTCTCCACCTCGCGCAGCGAGACGCCCGACTGCAGCGGGTACACGTCCACCCCGATCCGGCCCATGGTCAGCACGTCGAAGGGCGCGGCGGCCATGCTCACCACCCCGCGTGGACGTCGAGCCACGCGCGGTTGCGCTCCTGGTCGCGCGCCGCCGCGGCGAGCTCGGCGACGTCCTCGAGGACGCGGTCCTGCTCGACCACGACCCAGCCCGAGTATCCGGCCTCGGCCAGGGCGCGGCAGACCCCGGCGAGGTCGACGTCCCCGTCGCCGAGCGCGCAGAAGACGCCGCGCCGCCAGGCGGTCAGCATGTCGGCCCGCTCCCGGCGCACGGCGGCGAGCACGTCGGCGCGCACGTCCTTGAGGTGCACCGCGCCGATCCGGGGCCCCCAGTCGCGCAGCGCGCGAACGGGGTCGGCGCCCGCCAGGGCCAGGTGGCCGGTGTCGAGCAGCAGCGAGACGTCGGTGTCGTCGAGCAGCCGCTCGATCTCACCCGGACCCTCGACGTAGGACCCGGCGTGGGGATGGAAGACCGGCTCGTAGCCGCGCTCGCGCGCGATCGCGACCGCGCGGGCGACCCCGTCGACGAGCGCACGCCAGCGCGCCCCATCGAGCCGCAGCGCCGGATCCTCCTCGCCGCGCCCCGGCGCCGCGGCCCGCGCGGGGCTCCCAGCGTCGCTGAGGACCGGCTGCGCCGCGGTCGCGCCCGCGGCGGCGAACAGGTCGAGCGTGCGACGGAGCTCGGCCGCGTCGAGGTCGGCGTGCTCGGGCTCGCTGAGTCGGAGTGCGACGAAGCCGCCGACGACGTCGAGGCCCGACGCGCCCACGCGCTCCGCGAGCAGCTTCCCCTCCCCGAGGTATCCGGGCGGTCCGAGATCGGTCCCGTCATAGCCCGCCGCGGCGATCGCCTCGAGCACCTGCTCGGGTCCGGGAACGGGGAAGCTCGTCCCCACGGTCATCTCGAAGGCGCCGTAGCTGAGCGGCGCGTTGGCGACCCGCACCGTGCTCATGGCGC
>JANJUA010000185.1 GCA_024710825.1 Solirubrobacteraceae bacterium | reverse complement strand
AGATCGTCGGCTCGAGGAAGAAGCCGTTCTGGAGCTCGGGCCGCGCCGGGCGGCCGCCGCCGGTCAACAGCGTCGCCTCGGCCTCGCGCCCGAGCGCGATGTAGCGCTCGATCCGCTCGCGCTGCGTGGCATCGACGACCGGGCCCATCTGCGTCGCCTCATCGGTCGGCAGGCCGACGACGAGGGCTTCGGCCCGCGCCTTGAGGCGCTCGAGGAACTCGTCGGCGATGCTCTCCGCCAGCAGCAGCCGCGTGCCGGCGGTGCAGATCTGGCCGCTGTTGGCGAACGAGGTGAACAGCGTCCCCTCCAGCGCCAGGTCGAGGTCGGCGTCGTCGAAGACGACGTTGGGGCTCTTGCCGCCCAGCTCGAGGTGCACGCTCTTGACCCGGTCGGCGGCGACGCGCAGGATCTCGCGGCCGACCGCGGTCGAGCCGGTGAAGCTGATCTTCTCCACGCGCGGGTCGGCGACGAGCGCCGCGCCGGTGGAGCCGTCGCCGTGGACGACGTTCAGCGCACCCGCCGGGATCCCCGCCTCGTAACACAGCTGGGCGAAGATCGAGGTGGTCAGCGGCGTCTGCTCGGCCATCTTGAGCACCACGCTGTTGCCCGCGGCCAGGGCCGGCGCCGCCTTCCAGGCGGCCAGCACGAGCGGGAAGTTCCACGGCGCGATCGCGCCCACCACGCCGTAGGGCTCGCGCCGCGTGTGGACGAAGCAGCCGCCCTCGTCCGGATAGGCGGTGCCGCGCAGCTGCTCGGTCAGCGTTCCCGCGTACTCCATCATCGTGGCCGCCACCTCCACCTCGCCGGTGGCGGTGGTCAGCGGCTTGCCGGAGTCGGCGCTCTCGATGGCGCCGATCTCCGCGGCGCGCTCGCGCAGCGCGCCGGCGACGGCGCGCAGCCGGCGCGAGCGCTCAACGGCGGGCAGGCGGCGCCAGCGGCCGTCGTCGAACGCGCGCGTCGCGGCGTCGACCGCCGCGGCGACGTCCTCCGGGCCGCCGAAGGCGACCTCGCCGAGCACGCCGCCGGTGGCGGGGTCGATGGTGGAGAACGTGCGTCCGGACTGCGACGGCTGCTCACGGCCGTCGATGAAGTGCAGTGCTGAATGGGTCATGCGGGTCTCCGAGTCAGGATCGTTGGCCGAGGGCCCAGGCGACGAAGGTGAGGTGCTGCAGGAACTCCGCCGTGACGGAGTACTCGCCGTCCGAGCCGTAGGGAGAGTGGTGGTCGCGCCACGAGCCGTCGGCGGCCTGGCCGTCGGCGAACCAGTCGCCCATCCGCAGCGTCCAGTCCCGGTGGACCGCCTCGCGCGTCGCCACCGCCAGGTAGGCGCTCCCCCAGGCGGTCTTGCAGACCTGCAGCGTCGAGAACTGGTGCGGTTGGCCCATCGCGAAGTCCTGCGTGGCGCGGGCCACCTCGAGGTAGCGGGCCTCGCCGGTCGCCCAGTGCAGCTGGACGAGGAACGCGGCGATGATGCCGCCGGTGAAGAAGTGCTGGCGCTCGCCGTCGCGCTCGACCACCCGGTGCCGACGCTCGTCCTCGTCGATCCCCTCGGGCAGATCCGTGATCAGGGCGCCGTCGCCGTCGGTGACGATGAAGAAGCGCTCGTCCGGCTCCGGCTGGGCCTCCCATGCGGCGCAGAGGCCATCGCCGACGCGGCGGGCGCGCTCCACGTCCCCCAGCGCGAGCAGGGTGATGCCGGCCTGGGCGGAGGGGACGATCTCGGTCTCGCCGCAGCCGTCGGCCGAGCGCGACCAGGGCATGCCGCACGGCGCCAGCCAGTCGACGACGTCCGCGTGCAGGGCGCGCCCGAGGTCCGGCCGGTTGGCCTGCACGGCGCCCTGCGCGAGCAGCAGCAGCGGATAGGAGCCGTAGCGGCCGTCGGGGGAGAACCGCAGCTCCTCGCGCGGCAGTCCGGCCAGCCACTCCAGCTGCGCGCCGGCGAGGTCGTAGCGTCCGGCATAGGCGAAAGCGAGCGGGCCGCGCGCGGCCATCGCCGCGGTCCCGTAGGTGGCGGCGCCGCGCTCGTCGACGTGCGCCTCCAGCCACGTCAGCGCTCGGGCGCGAGAGGCCAGGACGCGGTCGAGCGTCGTGGTGTCGGTGTGGGTGCTCATCGGCTGCTCACCTCTGGATGGCTCGTGGGATCAGATCCGTCCGCGGGCGGCCAGGCGGCCGCCGTCGACCGGGAGCTCGATTCCGTTGATCGCGCCCCCGGCATCAGTCATCAGGTGCGCGACCGCGGCCGCGACCTCGCCGGGCTCCACCCAGCGGCCGAGCGGCACCGTCCGGGCCGACGCGGCGACCTGCTCCTCGGTCAGGTAGGCGGCCATCGGGGTCGCCACCGGACCGGGCAGGACCGCGTTGGCCGTTATGCCGTCGGATCCGTGCTCCGCGGCGACGGCCTTGCACAGCGAGATCACGCCGGCCTTGGCCAGCGCGTAGGCGCTGAACTGCGGGCAGCCGCCCTCCGCCGCGTCCGAGCTCCAGGCGACCACCCGCCCACCGTCGCGGGGCGTGCGCGACAGCATGTCGCGCAGCGCGGCGCGCACGCAGTTGTGCACGCCGATCACGTTGACCTCGAGCAGCCCGCGCAGGAAGCCGGGCGTCGTGTCGAGGACCGCCGTGGCGGGGCCGAGCACGCCGGCGGCCGCCGCCAGCCCCCAGCACGGCCCGAGCTGCTCGCGCAGGACCGTGAAGGCGGCGTCGACCTGCTCCTCGTCGGCGACGTCCGCGGTCGCCGCCGCGACGAGCGCGCCGGTCGAGCGCAGCTCGTCGGCGGCCGCGGCGAGCGCGTCGCCGTCGCGGTCGACCAGCCCGACGGGGTGGCCGGCCGCGGCCAGC
>JANJUA010000176.1 GCA_024710825.1 Solirubrobacteraceae bacterium | reverse complement strand
GTAGCCGCCGTAGCGGCGGCGGTTGCGGCGCACGAGCGACACCACCGCCACGGGCATCGGCTCGCCGGACAGCGTCCGGCGCGCGCGGGCCCCCCGCCACACCTCCTGCCCCACCGTGCCCGCCACGAACGCGGCCAGCGCGAACATCGCCAGCGCCAGCGGCTTCTGGGGCACGCCGGGGACCGGCAGCAGGACGAGCAGCGCCACGACGCCGCAGGCGACCGGGACGCGGAACGTCCGCCACAGGTTCGCCGGCGTCGCGCGGCGCCACGCGATCAGCGGCCCGATGCCGCTCAGCAGCACGAGCAGCAGCGCCAGCGGCACGATGTAGCGCGAGAACCACGGCGGCCCGACGGAGGTCTCGTCGCCGAACGCCTCGGAGATCAGCGGGAAGAACGTCCCCCAGAAGACGACGAAGCAGAGCGCGACGAAGACGACGTTGTTGAGCAGGAAGACCGCCTCGCGCGACAGCAGCGAGTCCAGCCGGTGCTCGGAGCGCAGCAGCCCCCGGCGCCAGACGACGAGGGCGATCGAGCCGAACGCCATCCCGCAGATGAGGACCACGAACGGGATGCCGAGCGTCGACGCGCCGAAGGCGTGGATCGAGTCGAGGACCCCGCTGCGCACGAGGAACGTGCCGAGGACGCAGAGCGTGCCGGTGGCGAGCACCAACGACACGTTCCAGACCTTCAGCATCCCCCGCTTCTCCTGGATCATCACCGAGTGCAGGAACGCGGTGCCGGTCAGCCACGGCATGAGCGAGGCGTTCTCCACCGGGTCCCAGGCCCAGTAGCCGCCCCAGCCGAGCTCGGCGTAGGACCAGCGAGCGCCGAGCAGGATGCCGATGCCGAGGAACAGCCAGGCGGCGAGCGCGAAGCGGCGCGTCGAGCGGATCCACTCGCTGTCGATGCGCTTCGCGATCAGCGCGCCGACCGCGAACGCGAACGGGACGGCGAACAGCGTGTAGCCCGCGTAGAGCATCGGCGGGTGGCTCATCATGCTCGGGTGGCGCAGCAGCGGGTTCAGCCCCGCTCCCTCGGCCGGCACCTGCGCGAGCGTGTCGAACGGCGAGACGGCGAACACCAGCAGCGCGCAGAAGAACGCGCCGTAGCCGAGCAGGACGATCGTCGCCCACGGGACGACGGTGCGCATGCGGCGGCGGGTGAGGAACAGCACGAGGCTGGACCACAGCGACAGCAGCCAGACCCACAGCAGCAGAGACCCCTCCTGCGAGGACCAGATCGCGGACGCCTTGTAGAAGGTCGGCGTGGTCGTCGACGAGTGTCCGGCGACCACCGAGAACTGGAAGTCAGAGCGCAGGAACGCCAGCTCGAGGATCCAGAAGGCGACGGTGACGAGGATCGCCAGCGCGTAGACGGAGCGGCGCGCCGACTCGACGAGGTCGCGTCGGCCCTTGAGCACCCCCACGAGCGCGGCGACGATCCCGTACGCGCAGACGAGGAGAGCCAGGATCAGCGCTGCGCGGCCGACGATGGCCATCCGTCAGGCCCTCAGCCGTGGGGCTCGGCGGTGAACTTCGAGGGGCACTTCGTCACGAGCGAGTCGCGCTCGCCCACGAAGCTGCCGTTTTCGCCCTTGCGGACGGTGATGATGATCTCGCGTCCCTCGCGGAACGGGTCGGGGACGGCGCCCGTGTAGGCGACCGGCACCGCCGCGGTGCCCTCGCGGTCGCGCACCTCGAACGTCATGCCCTCGCCGTCGCGCTGGATCGAGCCGTCGACCACCTTGCCCGTGAGCTGGTAGCTGCGGCCGTCCGCGGCGTCCGCGAGGAGCTCGCTCGGCGTCTTCGCCGGGCTGCCCGCGCTGAAAGACGTGTAGACCAGGCCACCGGCCAGCAGCATCGCCGCGGTGAGGGCTGTGACGAGGCGGACGCGCCGCTTGCGAGCCGGGTTCATGTGGCACCCCAGTCTAGACGGCGTCCATCCGGAGCGGCGTCAGGTCGAGCCGCGAGCCAGGAGTTCCGATGGATAGCGCGAAACCAATCAGCCGCTGAGGCGTCCTTCTACGCAGAGCTCCATGCGCCACCACATCCCCAAGCCGATCCAACGACTGCGGCCGACTCCGGTCCGCCGCGGCCACCGCCCCGCCGACGAGATCGAGGCGACCCCCGACCCCGAGCCCGAGCCGCTCGCGCCCGAGGCGCGGGTCCGCGAGGCCGGCGGTCCGGAGGACCACGCCGAGTACGCCTGCTCCTGCGGCATGGTCTTCCGCGCCTCGGTCACCACCTCGGTCTCGTGCCCGCACTGCGGATCCGGCCAGGCCTGGTAGCGGATGGCCACCGCCGAGATCAGCGTGATCGCACTGGGGCGCTCGGACCCGAGCGCGTCGGAGTACGTCGCCGAGATCCAACGGCGGCTCGCGGCGCAGGATCGCGTCCGCTACGAGCTGCACGCGATGGGCACCTCGCTGGAGGGCGAGACGGCCGACATCCTCGCCCTCGTGGCGGAGCTGCACGCCGTGCCGTTCGAGCTCGGGCTGCCCCGCGCCTACACCGTGCTCAAGCTCGACGAGCGCCGCGACAAGGCGCAGACGCTCGGCGACAAGGTCGAGAGCGTCCGGCGACTGCTCTGATGCGCCGCGTGGTGCTGCTCGCGGGCGCCGTCACGGCGCTGCTCGCTCCTGCGACCGCGGAGGCCGTCGTCGCCGGGCCCAACGGCGACATCGCCTTCACCAGCGACCGCGAGGGCAACCCGGAGATCTACGTGCTGGCTCGCGCGGGCGGCGCGATCCGCCGGCTGACGTTCGAGGAGACGCCCGACCGCGCCGCCTCGTTCTCTCCCGACGGGCGCCGGATCGCGTTCCAGGCGCTGCGCGACGGCAACGCCGAGATCTACGTCATGGGCGTCGACGGCTCCGGGCTGACCCGGCTGACCGACGACCCGGCCGACGACTTCAACCCCTCCTGGTCCCCGGACGGGAGCCGAATCGCCTGGAACTCGAACCGCACCGGCGACTACGAGGTCTACACGATGACCGCCGCCGGAACGGACGTGCGCCGGCTCACGTTCCAGCCCGGCGTCGAGTCGGTGCCGCAGTACTCGCCCGACGGCCTGTCGATCGTCTTCGAGTCCTCCCGCGAGGGCGATCCGGAGGTCTACGTCATGCGCGTCGACGGGGCCGACCAGCGCAACGTGTCGCGCTCTCCCGGCTCGGCGGACACCAACCCGACCTGGTCGCCCAGCGGCCGCCGGATCGCGTTCGTCTCCGACCGCGGCGGCCAGGTGGACCTGTGGACCATGAACGCGGACGGCTCGGCGGCGCTGAACATGACGGCCTCGCCGGCCGTCGAGCGCAATCCGTCCTGGTCGCCCGAGGGAGATCGGATCGTCTTCGCCGCCAACACCAGTGGGTCGTTTCAGCTGTGGACCGTCGGACCGGTCGGCGGGCCGCCGCAGCGGCTGACCGTGACGACGCCCGAGACCGACGTGATCCCGAACTGGGGCCGCGGCTTCCGCGTCGGCCGGTGCGCGAACCGGACGCTCGGCACACCCGACGCCGACGCCCTCTGGGGCGGCCCGGAGGGAGACCTGCTGCGCGGACTGGCCGGCGAGGACGCGCTCACGGGCGCCGAGGGCGACGACTGCCTGCATGGCGGCCGCGGGTCGGACGCGCTCGACGGAGGCCCCGGGGACGACGTCCTGCACGGCGGCCCCGACCCGGACGCGCTGCGGGGCGGCACGGGCGACGACCGGATCCATGCCCG
>JANJUA010000111.1 GCA_024710825.1 Solirubrobacteraceae bacterium | reverse complement strand
ACCGAGGCCGACCGCCTGCCGCAGGATCCGGTCGAACGCGCGCAGAGCGCGCTGGCGCAGGGCGAGATCGCCATCATGGGAGCCGACGCAGAGCGGGCGGTCGAGATCCTGCTGCGCGGAGCCCACGAGATCGCCGGGGCGCACCCGTCGATCGCGCTGGACCTGCTGGTGGCCGCGGCGGCGAACGTCAACGCCTGCCGCTGCGCGGACGTCGACGGCATCGCCCGGAGCGCGGATGCGCTCACCTGTCGCGCGGGCGACCCCGCGGCCGTGGCGTTCGTGGGCAGCAGCATGCGGCTCGCGCGCCGAGGGCTGACCGACGGTGACCGCATCGAGGTCTTCGCTCCGGCGGAGCCGCTGGCCCAGCTCCCGGCCCGCCACATCTGGATCGGGCTGACGGCGGGGCACCCGGCCGGCGGGCTGCGGCTCGCCGAGTCGCTCGCCTTCCTCGGCCGCGCCGCGGCCGAGTGTCGTGACCACGGTTGGGCGGGGCGGCTCGCGGTCGTGCTCCTCGCGCTCGCCTACACCGAGCTCCAGGCCGGGCGGTTCGCCGCTGCGGCCGCCGACGCCGCCGAGGCGCTCGAGCTCTCGCGCGACGACGGGCGCGCGCTGGGCATCCACGCCGCGACCGCCATCCTGGCCATGCTCGCCGCCGTCCAGGGACAGACGGACGAGTGTCGGCGGCTGGCCGCCGACGCCATGCCCCGATCTCACACGGACGCCCGCTGGTTCCATCACGCCCTGAGCCTCTGGGCCCGCGGGGCGCTCGCGCTCGGCGCCGGCGATCCGGAGACGGCGCTGGAGCATCTCGCGCAGATCCGCCCGGATGGGCGGGTCGAGCAGCCGTGGATCACGCCGCTCGCGGTTCTCGACTACGTGGAGGCCGCCGTCTGGGCCGGGCGGACCCGGGACGCGCACACCGCCGCCGCCAAGCTGCGCCGCTGGGCGCAGGCCGCCGACCCGCCGTGGGGCATGGCCGCCAGCGCCCACTGCGCCGCGGTCACCGCCGAGGACCCCGAGCGCGCGGAGGAGGCCTTCCGAACCGCGCTGCGCCACCACGAGAGCCTCGAGCGCGTCTTCCTGCGGGCCCGCACCAGGCTGCTCTACGGCGAGCTGCTGCGCCGCGGTCGCCGGCGGGTCGAGGCGCGCGAGCAGCTGCGCCTGGCCCTGCGGGACTTCGAGGCCCTGGGCGCCCGACCGTGGATCGAACGCGGGCGCCGCGAGCTGCGCGCCAGCGGCCTGATCGTCGGCGATCGCGAGCCGCATGCGCGCGACCTGCTCACGCCGCAGGAGCTGCAGATCGCGCGCTACGTGGCGCGGGGCGGCACCAACAAGGAGGTCGCCGCGCAGCTGTTCCTCTCGCCTCGGACGGTGAGCGCGCACCTGCGGTCGATCTTCCGCAAGATCGGCGTCGTCACCCGCACGGAGCTCGCCCGGATCGACTTCGAGGGCGATCCCGCGACGGCTGCGGCGCGGCCGGACGCGAGCGGCTGACCGTCGGTTCCCGACGTGGCGACCGGTCGTCGCCGGGACGCGGAGCGTACAGCCGCCGGTCATCGAGCTCGAAGGCATCCCCGGCCGCGAGAGCAGCGACGATGGTTCGGCCCTCACCGCCCGGATCGGGTACCACTTACGTATGACCGGACTCGGGATCGCCCTCTTGCTCGCGGGCGTGATCCTGCTCGTCGCCGAGGCGCAGCTCGGCTCCGCCGGCCCGCTCGGGGCGATCGGGACCGCCGCCGCCGTCGGCGGGACCGTGCTGGCGGTCGACGGCGCCGGAGGCGGCCTCGCGCTCGCGCTCGTGCTCGCCGCGGTCGTCGGCCTCGTCGCCGGCGGCTTCGTCGTCATCGCGGCCCGCGCCGTCGGCCGGACCTCCCGTTCGCGCGTCCGGAGCGGCCGCGAGGCGATGCTGGGGCTGCACGGCGAGGCGCGGACCGCGATCGAGCCCGTCGGCCAGGTCTTCGTCGACGGCGCGCTGTGGCGCGCGCGCCGCACGTTCGAGGACGAGCGCATCGAGCCCGGCGACCCCGTCGTGGTCGACCGCATCGACGGGCTCACCCTGACCGTCCGCAGAGCCGAACCCTGGGAGCTGAACCCATGACCGCCGTCCTCGTCGTCCTCGTCGTGATCGTCGCGCTGCTCGTGCTGCTGGCCGGATCGTCGATCCGGGTGCTGCGCGAGTACGAGCGCGGCGTGATCTTCCGGCTGGGCCGCCTCATCGACCAGAAGGGCCCCGGCCTGATCCTGCTCATCCCGATCGTCGACCGGATGGTGCGCGTGTCGCTGCGGACGGTGACCCTGAACGTCCCGCCGCAGGACATCATCACCCGCGACAACGTGACCGCCCGCGTCAACGCCGTCGCCTACTTCCGCGTGGTCGACCCGAACCGCTCGGTGACCGAGGTGGAGAGCTTCCTCCAGGCGACCTCGCAGATCGCGCAGACGACGCTGCGCTCCGTGCTGGGCAAGGCGGACCTCGACACGCTGCTGTCCGAGCGCGAGCGCCTCAACGACGACCTGCAGACGATCATCGACCAGCAGACGGAGCCGTGGGGCGTGAAGGTCTCGGTCGTCGAGATCAAGGACGTCGAGATCCCCGGCAGCATGCAGCAGGCGATGGCCCGGCAGGCGGAGGCCGAGCGGGAGCGCCGCGCGAAGGTCATCAACGCCGAGGGCGAGGCGCAGGCGGCGACGCGGCTGGCGGACGCGGCGGACGTCATCGGCCGCAACCCGACGACGCTCCAGCTGCGCTACCTCCAGAGCCTGCGCGAGATCGGCAACTCGCCGAGCTCGACGATCGTCTTCCCGCTGCCGATGGACCTGCTCAAGCCGCTGCTCCAGGCGACGAGCTCGGAGTCGGAGGCGCGCGCGGCGCTGGAGCGCGCGCCCGAGCTGGCGGCCGAGACGCTCGGGGCCGCGGCGCGCGAGACCGAGCCGGCGGAGCGCGAGTAGCCGTTGCGCCTGCTGGTCGCTCCCGACGCGTTCGCGCCGTCGCTGGGCGCCGCCGCGGCGGCGGCCGCGATCGGGCGCGGCGTGGAAGCCGCCGGACTGGAGCCGCCCGACCTCTGCCCGGTGAGCGCCGACGCGCTCCCGGCCGACGTCGACGCCCGCATGCGCGCAGCGTTCGCGCTCGTGGTCGGCGAGGGGACGTTCGACCGCGGGACGCTCGAGGGCCGTCCGGCCGGCGAGCTCGCCGTGCGAGCCCGCCAGGCCGGCGTTCCCTGCCACGCGATCGTCGGGCGCGACCTGCTCGACCCGTTCGGCAAGCGCATCCTCGACGTGCAGCACGTGCTGGAGGCGGCCACGATCGGCGCGCTGGAGCGCGCGGGCGAGCAGCTCGCGCGCCGGCTGCTGACAGATGTCATGCCGGGTTGAGGACGCGCGGCACTACCGCGGCGCGCGCGCCGGTGGCACGGTGGAGAGGCCATGCGACGCGCCATCGAAGCCCACGACCTGCACAAGCGCTACGGCGACGTGCACGCCGTCCGCGGCGTCGACCTGACGGTCGCCCCCGGCGAGGTCCTGTGCCTGCTCGGCCCCAACGGCGCGGGCAAGACGACGCTCGTCGAGCTGCTCGAGGGCCACCGCCTGCCGAGCGCAGGCAGCGTCTCGCTGCTCGGACGCGACCCTGCCCGCGGCGAGCGGGCGCTGCGCGACCGCGTCGGCGTCGTCCTCCAGGGCACCTTCCTGCAGGACGAGCTGACCGTCGTCGAGCTGCTCGAGATGCACGCGCGCTGGTACGACCGCCCGCGCCCTCCCGACGAGCTGCTGGAGCTCGTCGAGCTCGACGCCGCGCGCGACGCCCGCGCCCGCGACCTCTCCGGCGGCCAGCGCCGCCGCCTCGACCTCGCGCTCGGCCTCGCCGGCCGCCCGGACGTCCTGTTCCTCGACGAGCCGACGACCGGGTTCGACCCGCACGCTCGCCGCCAGGCGTGGCGTACGATCCAGGCGCTGCGCGGCGAGGGCCTGACCGTGCTGCTGACGACGCACATGCTCGACGAGGCGCAGGCGCTGGCCGACCGCGTCGCGGTGCTGGCGCACGGCGAGATCGTCGCCGAAGGCCCGCCGGAGCTGCTCGGCGGCCGCCACGAGCGGCCCGCCGAGATCCGCTTCGCGCTGCCGGACGGGCTGGGCCCCGCCGACGTCCCGACGCCGCCGGGCGCCACGCTCGTCCGCGACGGCGACGGGGTGCTCGTCACCGCCCCCGACGGCGTCGCCGCCGCCCA
Organism: Solirubrobacteraceae bacterium; assembly: GCA_024710825.1. Lineage (GTDB taxonomy): Bacteria > Actinomycetota > Thermoleophilia > Solirubrobacterales > Solirubrobacteraceae > Capillimicrobium. Next base: position 1,873 of record JANJUA010000111.1, on the reverse strand, counting down.
CCGGCTCACCGGCTGGGCGCTGGAGCGCGACGTGCCGCTCGCCGGCTTCCGCGTCGCGCAGCCCACTCTGGAGGACGTCTACCTCTCCCTCACGGAGGCCCACGCATGAGCACCCGCGACCTCGCCCTCGCCGGCTGGCAGGTGCGCTACACGCAGCGCAGCTTCTGGCGCAACCGCCGCGCGGCGTTCTTCAGCCTGTTCTTCCCGCTGCTGTTCCTCGTCGTGTTCGGGACGCTGCTCGGCGACGTGCGGCTCGACTCGCGCGGCGGCCTGCGGCTCATCGACTTCTACGTCCCGGGGATCGTCACCTACGCGATCGTGCTGATCGGCTTCAACGCGACGGCGATGCAGCTCGCGGCGCTGCGGGAGAACGGCATCCTCAAGCGCATCCGGATGACGCCGCTGCCGACCTGGGCGTACGTGGCCGGCACGGTCGGCTCGACGCTGCTCGTCATGGCCGCGTCGGTCGCCATCATGCTGGCCGTCGGCGTGCTGGCGTTCGGCGCCCATCTGCGGCTGTCGACGCTGCCCGGCCTGCTGGTCACGCTGCTGCTCGGCGGCGCGTGCCTGACGACGCTCGGGATCGCCGCCTCGCGGGTCGTCGGCAAGCCGGAGAGCGGAATGGGCATCCTCATGGTCGTGACGCTGCCGCTGATCTTCGTCTCCGACGTGTGGTTCCCGCTGGACGACGCGCCCGGCTGGCTGTCGGCGATCGCCGGCGCCTTCCCGCTCGAGCCGCTGGCGAGCGGGCTCGGCGTCGCGTTCGACCCGAGCACCACCGGCGTCGGCATGTCGGGCGGCGACCTGGCCGTGCTGGCGGCCTGGACCGTCGTCGGCTGCGCGCTCATGACCCGGACGCTGCGGGCGGTGACCCGGCGTGACTGAGCAGCGCCTGCCGTTCGTGCCGGACGGGCGCCCCGGGAGCCGCCTGACCCAGCTCCTCGGGCTGGCGCTGTCGCTCGGCTGGCTCGCCTTCCCGATCGTCGACCTCGTCGACTCCGAGCCGAGCGTGGGGCGGGCGGTCGCGGTGGGGGCGACGCTCGCGGCGTGGCTCGCGGTCTACCTGACGTTCTCGCTGCGGCCGCGCCCGTCGACCGACGCTGCGCTGTGGTGGATCGCGCCGCTGGCGGCCGTGGCCGTGGTCCTCGCCCTCGCCGACGGCGTCTCGTGGGCGATCCTGCTCATCTACTGCGCGGCGAGCTCCGGGCTGGCGCTGCGCAGCGACGCGCTGGCCGCGGCCTGCGTCGGCGCCTGCGCGCTGCTGTGCGGGCTCGTCGTGCTCGCGGTGGAGGGCGAGACGGTCCCGGCGATCACGCTGGCGGGCACGACGGTGGCCGTCGGTGGGCTGATGTTCGCGTTCGGGCGGGTGGTGCGGGCCAACTACGCGTTGCGCGAGGCGCGTGAGCAGCTCGCCGAGCGGGCGGTCGACGAGGAGCGCCTGCGCTTCGCCCGCGACCTGCACGACCTGCTCGGGCGGGACCTGTCGGTGATCACGCTGAAGGCGCAGCTCGCCCGGCGGCTGCTGGCGGCCGACCCGGCGACCGCCGGCCGGGAGCTGGCCGACGTCGAGGCGGTGGCGCGGACCGCGTTGAGCGAGGTGCGCGAGGCGGTCTCCGGGTACCGGCAGCCGACGCTGGCGGCGGAGCTCGCGGGCGCCCGCAGCGCCCTGGACGCCGCCGGGATCGCCTGCGAGGTGCGGCGGCCGGAGGTGGCGTTGCCGCCGAGCCGGGAGGCCGTGCTGGCGTGGGGCGTCCGGGAGGCGACGACGAACGTCCTGCGCCACAGCGGCGCACGGACCTGCGCGATCCGGATCGCCGTCGACGACGACGTCGCGCATCTCGAGGTGACCGACGACGGCGGGGCGGCGGGCAGT
>JANJUA010000102.1 GCA_024710825.1 Solirubrobacteraceae bacterium | reverse complement strand
TTTTCAGTGCAGCAGCGCCTTCAGCGCGATGAGCAGGCCGCCCAGGACTCCGACCGAGGCGGCGTGGGCCAGCGCCCGCAGCAGGCCCGCGCCGGCGAGCCGGGCGGCCAGGAACCCGTAGCAGGAGATGAGCCCGAGCCCGGTCCACTTCGACAGCTCGAAGGCGGTGCCCAGCTCGAGCGCCCCGACGGCGGCGAGCACGAAGAAGATCGCCGGGAAGCCGGCGCCGAACACGACCGCGAGCGCCTCCCCCGCCAGCGCGCCGATTCCCGCGAGGTCGATGCCGCGTCGCGTCCGTGCCTCGGTGGCGACGACCTCGCTGTAGAGCTCGGCCATGCCGACCGCGAGCGCCGAGCCGAGCAGCGCGCCGGCGGCCGCCCCGGCCGAGGGCGGATGCGCCTCGAGCGCCAGGACCAGGGCCAGGCCGATGATCGCGCCGTAGATGATCCGAGCGACATCGCGCGACCCGAGATGAGCCTCGATCAGTGCGCGGATGCGGCGGGTCCCGCGTCCACCCGGTTCGGGGCGAGGCGACGCCTCCACCGGCCGACGATAACACGTCGCCCCGGCGCGCCTCGACGCGTATGTTGGCGCCATGACAGGCCGCGAAGCTCTGGTGCTGGAAGGCCCGCGGAGCGCTTGACGACCAGCGTGTCCTGGGCGCTCTACCGGCGCACGCTGCGCGTCCTGCTCGCCTCCCAGATCCTCGCCGGCGCGGGCCTGGCGGCCGGCGTGACCGTGGGCGCCCTCCTGGCCGAGGACATGGTGGGCTCGACCAGCTCGGCCGGCCTGCCGGCCGCCCTGCTCACGCTCGGCTCGGCAGCGGCCGCGGTCGGCGTCGGGCGCCTGTCGCAGCGGTCGGGGCGGCGGCCCGGCCTGGCGGCCGGCTACGCGATCGGAGCGCTCGGCGGCGCCGGCGTGGTGCTGGCGGCCGCGATCGACAGCGTGCCGCTGCTGTTCGTCTCGCTGATCCTCTACGGCTCCGGGACCGCGACGAACCTGCAGGCGCGCTACGCCGGCGCGGACCTGGCGCCCCCCGCTCGCCGCGGTCGCGCGGTCAGCACGGTGTTGGTCGCCACGACGCTGGGCGCCGTGCTGGGGCCGAACCTCGTCGAGCCGACCGGGGAGCTGGCCGACGCGCTCGGCGTGCGCGCGCTCGCCGGCCCGTTCATGCTCGCCACCGTCGCCTACGCGCTGGCGGCCGTCGCCGTGCTGGCGCTGCTGCGGCCCGATCCGCTGCTCAGTGCCCGCGCCGCGGCCGCGGCCCTCGCGGCGTCGCGACCGGCCGCCCCGTCGTCGGCGCCCGAGTCCGAGCCCGATTCGGCGCCCGCCCCCGCCGTCATGGCCGTCGCCACCGTCCGCCTGGCCGCGGTCGCGATGATCCTCACCCAGCTCGTCATGGTGGCCGTGATGACGATGACGCCGGTCCACATGCGCGATCACGGCCACAGCATCGGTGAGGCCGGCCTGGTGATCTCCGTGCACGTCGCGGCTATGTTCCTGCCGTCGCCGCTGACCGGACAGCTCGTGGACCGGATCGGCCGTCGTCCCATGCTCGCCGCCGGCGGGGTGACGCTGCTGGCGGCGGGCGTCGTCGCCGCGGCGGCCCCGCCGGAGTCGATGGGGCTGCTCACCGTCGCGCTCGCGCTGCTGGGGCTGGGCTGGAACTTCGGGCTCGTCGGCGGCACCGCCCTGGTCACCGACGCCGTGCCGCTCGCGCAGCGGGCGAGGACGCAGGGCACCGTCGACCTCGGCGTGGCGCTCTCCGGCGCCGCCGGCGGCATGGCCAGCGGCTTCGTGGTCGCGTCGGCCGGGTTCGCGGCGCTGTCGCTCGCCGGCGGCCTGCTCGCCCTCGTGCTGATCCCCGCGCTGCTCGTCGAGCGCCGTGCATCGCCGTGAGCGGCGGGGCGCGTGCGCGCTCCCCCGCCGGACGGGTGCGGTCACCATTGCGCGCCCCCACCGGTCGCCGGAGACTCGACCGATGACCAGCTTCGCTCCCACGAACACGCCCGTGCAGCCGGCCGCCCGCTCCGAGCCGTCGGTCGTCGCCTGGGTGACGGTCGCGAGCCTGCTGTTCTGGCCGCGGGCCGCGATCCTGGCGTTCTGGATCTTCAGCGATCTGCTCGGTCGGGCCTACGACGGCTGGGTGGTCCCCGTGCTCGGGTTCCTCGTCGCTCCCTATACGACGATCGCCTACGCCGTCATGTGGTCGGTGTCGTCGAACGTCGTCTCCGGGTGGGAGTGGATCGTCGTCGGGGCGGCGGCGATCGTCGACGTCGCGGTGCACGCCGGGACGCTCGCGCTGCGCCGCTGAGCCTGCCGCTCGGCCCGGCGTCGCCGTGAAGCGGACGCGTCGTAGCGGCCGCTCAGCCAGCGGGGCAGCGACGCGACCCCCTCGCGCTCGGCGTGCTCGCGCATCTGCTCGTCCGCGGGGGCGCCGGCGAGCGCCGCGACCGCCGCGAGCTCCGCCTCGCAGCCCAGCGCGGCGGCGACGCCGCCGCACCCGTCCAGCAGCCGCTCCAACACGACGCGGGCGGCGACGCGGCGCCGGCCCGACGGCGAGATCAGCTCGGCGCGCATGCCGTCCCGGGCGGCCAGGAAACGGTTCTCGTCGAGCAGATCCCGGGCGACCGGCTCGGATGAAGGCGCAAGCTCGGCGCAGCGGCGCACGAGGCACTGCACCAGCGCCGCGATCGCCGTGACCGAGCCCAGCACCGCCTGAGCGTCCATCACGCGGACCTCGATGGTCCCGAGGGCGGGCCGCAGCCGCGCGTCCCACCAGAGGAAGCCGGGGTCCGGGATCGCGCGCACGCGCAGCAGGCGCTCGACGTCCTCCACGTAGGCCTCGTAGCTGCCGAACCGGCGCGGCGGCCCGGTGCGCGGGAACCCCGAGAACAGCGGGACGCGGAACGAGGCGAAGCCCGAGTCCTCACCATGCCAGAACGGCGAGCTCGACGCCACCGCCAGCAGCACTGGCAGGTCCGCCCGCAGCCCGTCCAGTCCGCGCACGGCCGCGTCCGCGTCTGGCACGCCGACGTGGACGTGGAGCGCCATGGTGGGCTCGCGGCGGGCGAGCGCCCGCGTCGTCGCCGCGACCTCGCGCTGGTGACGACCGGCGCTCAACCTCACCTCGGACGCGAGCGCCAGCGGGTGGAGCCCCGCCGCCACCACGTCGAGCCCGAGCTCGTCCACGAGCACCCCGGCGGCGGCGGAGCGGAGCGCGCGCAGCTCGCGGCCGAGCTCGGCGACCGTCGGGTGCGCGCGGGTCTTGCACTCGATCACGCACGCGTGCGTCTCCGCGGAGGCGTCGACGCCCCGCCCTCTCAGCCCGACGAGCGCCTCGCTCGCGAGGTTGGCCACACGTCCGTCGACCGGGTGGGAGAGCGCGACCTCCTCCTCCACGCCGACGCTCCACGGAGCCGCGGCTCCCGCCGCGCTCCAGCACGCCCACGCCGGCAGCGCGGTCTCCCTCTCGCCCGTCCACGCCATCGCCTCAGCCATCGACCGCGCCCGCCGGCTCCGGGATGGCGACCGACACCGGCGCCGGTCGCGGGACGAACGGCCGTTCCTCGAGAACCCCGCCGCGCCGAACCCGCAGCGCCGTCCCCGGCGGCACCTCACGCCAGACGCCGGGCAGGTCCGAGAACGGCTCGGAGACGATCAGCCGGTCGTCGTCGGATAGGCGGTCGGCGCGAGGATGGCCCTGATAGAGACGGCGGATCGCGTCGACGTCGGCGCTGGTGTACAGCGACCGCGCCGGATCGGAGGTGGCGTAGCGCACCGCCCACAGGTCGTGGCCGTCGGAGATGCCGAACGTGGCCTGCACCGCGCCGCCGACGCCGCGCCGCGCCGCCGCCGCCTCGATCGCCCCCACCGTTCGCTCGAGCGCGCCGATCGGGTCGTCCTCCAGCCCCAGCGTCAGCGCCAGGTGGAAGACGACCTCGCTGTCGGTCGAGCCCTGGACCTCGGCGAACAGCTCGGGGTCGAGGATCAGCCTGAGGTCCCGTCGCTGCCGGTGGAACTCGGCGACGTAGCCGT
>JANJUA010000067.1 GCA_024710825.1 Solirubrobacteraceae bacterium | reverse complement strand
GTGTTCGGCATCGGCGACCGGCTCCTGCTCGACCGCCGGGCCACCGACCTCGCCGAGGCGGCGGAGCTGCCGATCGAGGCGCTCGACCTGGCGCTCGCGAACCTCGGCCGCCCCGCCGGAACCCCGCGCATGAGGATCGGCGCATCCGACGATGCGCTGGACGCGGCGGCCCGCACCCGCGCCGCCGCCGCGCTCGGCTTGGAGTCGCCGGCGGCTCCGCGTGCGTGGGTCACCAACCGCGGCCCGCCCCCAAGCGGGGGACGAGAACTGACGTGACGTCGATCTACCCCCGCTGACGGACGAGAAGTGACGGCACGTCGGCCGAAGCGGCCGGGTCGCGCGTCGCGTGGCGCCGGCGCGGGCCGCCCGACCGCCCCGCCCGGTCAGCCGCCCGACCGCTCCGCCCGGTCAGCCGTCCCCGCGCATCCGCTGCGGCGGCGGCACCACGACCACCGGCACGGGGCTGTGGTGGACGAGGTGCTCGGTCACGCTGCCCAGCAGCAGCGAGCGCACCGCGCCGCGACCGCGGGTGCCGACCACGACCAGGTCGCAGCCGCGCTCCTCGATCTGCTCGACGAGCGCCGCGCCCGCATCGCCGTGGGCGAGCACCTTCGTGACCGGGAGGTCGTCGGGTACCCGCTCGATCGCCTGCTCCAGGACGCGCCGCACCTCGGCCGTCATCTCGCGCTCGAGCTCCGCCGGGTTGCCGCCGAGCCAGGCGGCGTACGCGGTCGCCGCCACGTCCGGCACCGAGCTCAGCACGGTGAGCCGCGCGTTGGCGGCCTGGGCCATGGCGATGGCGTGCTCGAGGGCGAGATCGGCGTTCTCCGACCCGTCGTAGCCGACGAGGATGTCAGTGGGCATGGGGAGGCTCCCTGGTGAGCCGCTGGCCCGCGCGCGGCACCGCCGCCGTGACGCCGAGGCGCCCACAGGCTGCGGCGAACGCCTCGGGCGACGCGGTGTTGAAAGTGAACATCTCGAAGTGGGACGGCGCGGCGAACCCGCCGGCCGCCTCCTCGCCGTCGACGACGTCGCCGAGCGGCTCGTCGCCGGCCTGGTCGCAGACGATCATGCATCAATCTTGCCGTAGCCATACGATCGGTCCATGTTCCGTGCTTTCGTCGCCGCTGCGCTCGCCGCGGCCGTCTTCGCCGCCCCTGCCGTCGCCGACCGGGCGGCGAAGCCCGCCGAGAAGCGCCAGATCGCCAAGGCGATGCGCGCCAGCGTCGTCGGCGGCGGCGTCCCCGACCGCTGGTACACGATCGATCGCCAGCGGATCTCGACCGCCAGCTCGAGCTGGGCGATGGCCTGGCAGCGCTCGACCAAGGCGGGCGAGGGCAAGTTCCAGCCCGCGTACGCGCTCCTCGTCAAGCTCGCGGGGACGAAGCGCTGGGTCGTCGTCGACCTCGGCACCGCGCTGGTCGGCTGCGGCATCGCGCCCGACAAGGTCGTCGCGGACCTCGTCGGCCCGTGCCCGCCGGAGGAGCGCATCGGCTGAGCCCGAACCGGGCGAGCCGCGCGGGGCGCCGGTCGGTCCCGCCGCTCAGCCCGCCGCGATCGCTCCCGTCAGATGGGGCTTGCCGTCGCGCGCCGCGTGGACGGCGAAGGCCCCGTCCGGCGACGCCGAGAACGTGACGCTGCTCGGGAGCTCGACAGGGAGCTTGAACGCCACGTCCACCGTGTAGGCCGCGGGCAGCGTGTCCTCCAGCGCCGCCAGGCAGCGCGCCTTCAGCCACATGCCGTGCGCGATCGCCCGGCGCAGGCCGAACAGCTTCGCGGCAAGGCGGTGCATGTGGATCGGGTTCGCGTCGCCCGACACGGCGGCGTAGCGGCGGCCCACGTCGCCGGGAACCTCCCACACGGCCGCGGCCGGCGGCAGCTCCGCGAGCGCCCGCGCGGTCCGCCCGCCCCCGCCGCTCCCGCCCGAGCGGTGCAGATACGTGCTGACGTCCTCCCACACGAGCTCGCCCTCCACCCGCGCCTCGGCGACGACGTCCACCGTGCGCCCCCGCTCGTGCGGCGCCAGCCGCTCCGCGCGCACGACCAGGTCGAAGGCCTCCCCGAGCCGCAGGGCGCGCCGCTGGACGATGACGTTGCGCACGTGCACGAGCCCGAGCGCCGGAAGCGGGAACGTCCGGTCGGTCAGCAGCCGCAGCGCCGATGGGAAGGCGAGCACGTGGACGTACGTCGACGGCAGCTCGTCACGGAGCCGGAACCCGCAGACGCGGTCGTAGGCCGCCAGGCGCTCGCGGTCGGCCTCCAGGCCCTCGCGCGCGAGGCGCAGCGAGGGCAGCGTGTCGCCGCCGCGCGAACCGACGAGCGGCAGGCCGCTGGCGACCGCGCGGGCGTAGAGCGCCAGCATCGTCACGCCCCCAGCAGGTTCTGGCCGCACACGCGGACCACGTTGCCGTTGACCCCGCCGGACGCCGGGCTCGCCATCCAGGCGATCGTCTCCGCGACGTCGACCGGCCGGCCGCCCTGGGCGAGGCTGTTCATCCGCCGCCCCGCCTCGCGCGTGAAGAACGGCATCGCCGCGGTCATCTCGGTCTCGATGAAGCCGGGCGCGACCGCGTTGATCGTCCGCGTCGGCGCGAGGACCGGCGCGAGCGCCTGGACGAGGCCGATGATCCCCGCCTTGCTCGCCGCGTAGTTGACCTGCCCGCGGTTGCCCGCGATGCCGCTCATCGACGAGACGCAGACCACCCGCCCGCCGGCGCGCAGCGCGTCGCCCTCGAGCAGCGCCTCGGTCAGCCGCTGGGGCGCGGCGAGGTTGACCGCCATGAGCACATCCCACTCCGCCTCGCTCATCCGGGCCAGCGTGCGGTCGCGCGTGATGCCCGCGTTGTGGACCACCACGTCCACGCCGCCGTGGCGCTCGAGCAGGTGGGAGCGCAGCGAGTCGGCCGCGTCGACGGCGGTGACGTCGAGCTGGAGCGCGGAGCCGCCGACGTCGTTGGCGACGCGGGCCAGCGCGGCGCCCTGGACGGGCACGTCGAGGCAGACGACCTCGGCGCCGTCGCGGGCGAGCGTCTCGGCGATGGCCGCGCCGATGCCGCGCGACGCCCCGGTGACCACGGCCACCCGCCCCGCCAGCGGCCGCTCCCAGTCGTCGGGCGCCGTGCTCTCGCCGGGTCCGACGCAGACGGTCTGCGCGTCGACGTACGCGGAGCGGGCCGAGAGCACGAAGCGCAGCGTCGCGTCGAGGTCGTCCTCCGCGCCCTCCGCCACCCGCACGAGCTGCGCGGTCGCGCCTCGCCGCAGCTCCTTGGCGAGCGAGCGCACGAAGCCCTCCAGCGCGCGCTGCGCGACCGCCGCCCCGCCCTCCGGCGGCGCTCCCAGGACGACCACCCGCCCGCTCGGCCGCAGCCGCCGCAGGACGGGGTGGAAGAACTCGTACAGGCGACGGAGGTCGGCGGGCGACGCCAGGTCGCTCGCGTCGAAGACGAGCGCGCCCTGGCCGCCGGCCTCGGCGTCGCGGATCTCCGCGCCGGCGTCGGCGAGGATGCGCTCGGCGGCGGCCCGCAGGCGACCGCCGCCGCCGACCAGGGCCGGCCCGTCGAGGAGCGGCTGGCCGGGCTCGTAGCGGCGCAGGGGCGTCGCCTCGGGGACCCCCAGCCGGGTGATGACGGCGCGGGCGGGTGGGGAGTCGAGGAGCTGTTGGAGGGTGTCTGCCATGAGGCACCGTATGATGTCACATCGAACCATGACACCAACAGCGATCATCGGCGGCAACCGGATCCCCTTCGCGCGGTCCGACGGCCCGTACGCCGAGGCCTCCAACCAGGACATGCTCACCACGGCCCTCGACGGCCTCGCCGCCCGCTTTGGCCTCCAGGGCGAGCGCGTCGGCGAGGTCGTCGCCGGCGCCGTCCTCAAGCACGCGCGCGACTACAACCTGACGCGCGAGTGCGTGCTCGGCAGCGCGCTGTCGAGCGACACGCCCGCCTACGACGTCCAGCAGGCGTGCGACACCGGGCTCCAGGCCGCGGTGATCGTCGCCGCCAAGATCGCCGCGGGGCAGATCGACTGCGGCATCGCCGGCGGCGCCGACACGGCGAGCGACGCGCCGCTCGGGCTCAACGAGGACCTGCGCCGTACGCTGCTGCGGGCCCGCCGCACGCCCTCCACGCTCGGGCGCCTGCGGCTGCTCGGCGACCTGCGTCCCCACCACGTCGTGCCCGACATCCCGCGCAACGCCGAGCCCCGCACCGGCCTGTCGATGGGCGACCACGCCGCGCTGACCGCCAAGGCGTGGTCGATCGGCCGCGAGGAGCAGGACGAGCTGGCGGCGGCGAGCCACCAGCATGCCGCCGCGGCCTATGAGCGCGGCTTCATGGACGACCTCGTCACGCCGTACCTCGGCCTGTCGCGCGACCAGAACCTGCGCCCCGACTCGACCGTCGAGAAGCTCGCCCGCCTCAAGCCGGTGTTCGGCGACGGCGACGACGCCACGATGACCGCCGGCAACTCGACGCCCCTCTCCGATGGCGCCAGCGTAGTCCTGCTGGCCTCCGACGCGTGGGCGAAGGAGCGGTCGCTGCCCGTGCTCGCGTACCTCACGGACGCGGTCGTCGCCGCCGTCGACCACGTCCACGGCGACGAGGGGCTGCTCATGGCGCCGGTCCGCGCCGTCCCACGCCTGCTCGAGCGCAACGAGCTCACGCTCCAGGACTTCGACTTCTACGATATCCACGAGGCGTTCGCCTCCCAGGTGCTCGCCACGCTGAAGGCGTGGGAGGCGGCGGGGCTGGGCACGATCGACCGGTCCAAGCTCAACGTGGCCGGCTCGTCGCTGGCGTTCGGGCACCCGTTCGCCGCCACCGGCGGCCGGATCGTGGCCCAGCTGGCGAAGCTGCTGTCCGAGCGCGGCTCGGGCCGCGGCCTGATCTCGATCTGCGCCGCGGGCGGCCAGGGGCTGGTGGCGATCGTCGAACGGTAGGACGGCGAGCGCGGGGTGCGCCGGATCGGCGTCGCCGGGCGGGCCCGATCCGTCGCACTGCCGCCTTGCCGCCGCCGGCGCCGCCCGGATAGGCTCGCGCACGTGGAGCTCCACGTGTTGGGCGCGATCGAGGTCGTGCACGACGGGGAGGCTCGGTCGCCGGCAGGAGCGAAGGAGCGGGCGGTGCTGGCGCGCCTCCTCGTCGATCCGGGACGCCCCGTGACGGTCGACGCGCTGCTGGACGCGATCTGGGACGAGGCCGACCACGACGCGGCGGCGCGGTCGCTGCGCGTGCGGATCTCGCGCCTGCGCCGCTTCCTGGAGCCCGATCGCCACGACGGCGACGGCTCGATCCTCGTGCGCGACCAGGCGGGCTATCGGCTCGCCGTCGATCCCGGCGACGTCGATTCATGCCGCTTCGAGCGCGTCGTCCGCGACGCGGACGCCCTGCCGCCGGCGGCCGCGCTCGAGCGCCTGGAGGATGCGCTCGCGCTCTGGCGCGGGCCGCCCTTCGCCGACCTCCCCGACGACCCGGCTGCCCACGCCGAGGCCCGCCGCCTCGAGCAGGTCCGTCGCGCGGCGCAGGAGGCGCGCGCCGGCGCCCTCGTCGACCTGGGCCGGCTCGAGGAGGCGCTGCCCGCGCTCGAGCGCCTCGTCGAGGCCGAGCCGCTGCGCGAGCAGGTCGTCCGCGCGCACATGCTCGCGCTCTACCGCGCCGGCCGCCAGGCCGACGCGCTGGCCGCCTACCGGGCGCTCGCCGAGCGTCTGCTGGAGCTGGGCCTCCAGCCCGTGCAGGAGACGCGCGCGCTGGAGCGGCGCATCCTCGAGCAGGACCCCGCGCTCGCCGCGCGGCCCGGCGAGCGTACGCCGGGCACCGTCCTCGCCGGGCGCGCGGCGGAGCTGTCGCTGCTGCGCGAGGCGCTCGCCGGCGCCTGCGGCGGCCAGCGGCGCACGGTGCTCCTCGGCGGCGAGGAGGGGGTGGGCAAGACCGCGCTGGTCGAGGCTTTCGTGGCCGAGGCGGGCAAGGGCGAGCGCCTGCTCGTCGCCGCCGGCCAGTGCCACGAGCACACCGGCCCGGGAGAGCCGTACCTGGCGATCCTCGACGCGCTGGGTTCGCTCGCGCACGACCCGGCGGCGGACGTCGCCGTCGAGATCCTCGCCACGCGCGGGCCGACCTGGCTCGTGCAGCTCCCGTGGCTCATGTCCGACGGGATCGCCTAAGCCGTCGAGCGACGCGCGCGCGGCGCCACGGCCGACCGGATGCTGCGCGAGCTGCTCGAGGCGCTCGACGCGCTCGCCGAGCGGAGTCCCGTCGTGCTCGTGCTCGAGGACCTGCACTGGGCCGACGGCCCGAGCCTGGACGCCGTCGCCGCGCTCGCCCGACGCCGCCATCCGGCGCGGCTCCTGATCGTCGGGACCTACGTCTCCACGCGGACCGACGCCGGGCCGGTGCGCCGGCTCGCGGGCGAGCTGGCGCTGCGCGGCGCCGCGGACGACGTCGTCCTGGGCCGCCTGTCGGCGGCGGCGCTCGCGGAGCTGGCGGCCCGCCGGTTCCCCGGCGGCGCTCCCCCCGAGGTCGCGGCCGCGCTCGCCCGCCGCACGGGCGGCAACCCGCTGTTCGCGCGTCTGCTGCTCGACCACTGGCTGCGCACCGGCGCCCTTCAGGCGCTCGCCGCGAGCGTCCGCGTGGCGGGCGACCTCGACGCAGGCGTGCCGCGGACGCTGCGCGCGCATCTCGAGCACCGGCTGGCGGCGCTGGGCGACGACGACGCCGAGCTGCTGACCGTCGCGGCGGTAGCGGGCCCGCGCTTCGCGCCGAGGACCCTCGCCGCCGTGCTCGAGCGCCCGGAGGCCGAGGTCGCCGATCGGTGCGCGGCGCTCGCGCGGCGGACCCCGCTGCTGGAGGCGGGGCCGGCCGGCTTCGCGTTCGCCCACGACCTCGAGCGCGAGGTCCTCCGCGACGGGCTCGCGCCCGAGCGCCGCGCCGAGCTGCATGCCCTCGTCGGGCGCCACCTGGCCGCCGAGTACGGCGCGACGGCCACCGAGCACGCCGTCGAGCTGGCCCGGCACTTCGTCGCCGGCCGCGACCCCGAGCAGGCGATGCTGTTCCTGCGCGCCGCGGCCGAGCGCGCGTTCGCCCGCAGCGCCCCCGACGAGGGCATCCGGCACCTCCGCGCCGCGCTCGACGCCGCGGCTGAGCTACCCGCCTCCGTCGAGCGCGTCCGCGCCGAGGTGGAGCTGCGCGCGCATCTCGGCCAGGCGCTCGTCGCCGTGGAGGGCTGGTCCTCGCCGGCCGCCGAGGATGAGCTCGCAACGGCGCGCGAGGCCGCCGCGACGCTCGACGACAACGAGCCGCTGGTGGCGGTGCTGCTCGCCCTGGCGACCCTCAGCGAGGTGCGCGGCGAGGTGGCGCGCGCGCACCGGCTCACGGAGGAGTGCCTGCGTCTGGCCCCGGTCGACGCGCGCGCCACGCGGCTCGAGTCCGAGGAGCTGCTGGCCTGCAGCCTGTTCCACCAGGGCGCGTTCCTGCGGGCGCTCGAGCACGCCGAGTCGGGTGCGGCGCTGTACGCCGCCGCCGGGGAGGACGCGGGCGGCTACTCGACGCTCCCCGCCACGATGGGCGACAACGCCGGCGTGTCGTGCCAGGACTGGGCCGGGCTGGCGCTGTGGTTCCTCGGTCGCCCCGATCGGGCGCTGGAGCGGGCGCGGATCGCGCTCGACCTCGCCGCCGACCCCCGCCGGGCCTACAGCCGGGCCACCGCCCGGGCGCAGCTCGCGGTCGTGCACTCCTGCCGCCGGGAGCCGGAGGCGACGCTCCGGTGGGCGCATGCGACCGTCGACGCGGGTCGGGAGCTCGGCTACGCCTACCGCGTCGCGACGGGGCGGGTCCTGCGCGGCTGGGCGCTCGCCCTGCTGGGCGACCCGAGCACCGGTGTGGAGGAGACGGCCGCCGGTCTCGCCGAGGCGAGGGCGACGGGCGCGCGGATGGACGACCCGCACTTCCTCGCGCTGCTCGCCGAGGCGCACCTGCTCGACGGAGACCCGGCGGCCTGCCGCGCCGCGGCGGGCGAGGGCGTCGAGCTCGGCTGCCGCGAGCGGGCGCGCTTCCTGGAGCCCGAGCTGCTGCGGCTCTCGGCCGCCGCCACCGCGGAGCCGGAGCTCGCGGAGGCCGCGCTGCGCCGCGCCGTGGGCGTCGCCCGCGAGCAGGGGGCGCGCTCGCTGGAGCTGCGCGCGCTGACGGACCTCGTCGGCCTGCTGGCGGGGCGTCCGACCGCCTCCGCGAGCGCGCGAGCCGAGCTGGGCGCGCTGCTGCGGACGTTCACCGAGGGCCACGAGACCGCCGACCTCCGGGCCGCCGCCGCGGCGGTCGACGCGCCAGCCGGTCAGGGAGCGGTAGCGCCGCGGTAACCGGCCGCGGGGAGGCTGTGCCGCATGAGCTCCGTCGAACCGTTCGCTCCCATCCTACTCGTCGTCGACGACGATCCCGAGGCGCTCGCTCGCACCGTCGGCGAGCTGCGCGGCCGCTACGGCTCCGACTACGACGTCGAGACGGCCGGCTCGGCCGCCGCCGCGCTGCGTCGTGTCGAGGAGTGCCGCGCCGAGGGCCTCGAGCTGGCGCTCGTGCTCGCCGACCAGTGGCTCGGCTCCGCCACCGGCGCCGACGTCCTCGCCCGCGTGCGGGCGCTCTGTCCGCAGGCCAAGCGCGGCCTGCTCGTGGACTGGGGCTCGTGGGGCGACCGTCCCACCGCCGAGGCGATCCACCGCGCCATGGCGCTCGGCCACATCGACTACTACGTGCTCAAGCCCTGGCGCGAGCGCGACGAGCACTTCCACCGCACGATCACGGAGCTGCTGCTCGAGTGGTCCCGGGCGACCGGGAGCCTGCACGAGCTCGCGGTCGTCGCCGAGCGCTGGTCGCCGCGCGCCCACGAGCTGCGCGACCTGCTGACGCGCAACGGCGTCCCGCACGCGGCGCACGACCGCGACTCCGAGCGCGGCGCCGCCCTGCTGCGCGACGCCGGGCTGGCCGACGAGCGCCGCCCGGTCGTGCTCCGCTACGACGGCGTGGCGATGGTCGATCCGTCCAACGCCGAGCTTGCCGGCGCGTACGGCGTCAGCACGGACCTCGGCGGGGAGCGCCACTACGACGTCGTCGTGCTGGGCGCGGGACCGGGCGGCCTGTCCGCCGCGGTGTACGGGGCGTCGGAGGGCCTGCGCACGCTGGTCGTCGAGTGCGAGTCGATCGGCGGTCAGGCGGGGTCCAGCTCGCTGATCCGCAACTACCTGGGCTTCCCGCGCGGCGTCAGCGGCGCGGAGCTGGCCCAGCGCGCCTACCAGCAGGCGTGGGTGTTCGGCGCCCGCTTCGTGCTGATGCGCGAGGCGGTCGCGCTGCGCGTCGGGGCCGGCGAGCACGGCCGCCACGTGCTCGAGCTCGACGGAGGCCTGGAGGTGACCGCGCGCGCGGTCGTGCTCGCCACCGGCATCCGCTACCGCCTGCTCGGGGTGCCGGAGCTGGACCGGCTCGTCGGGGCCGGCGTCTACTACGGCGCCTCCGTCTCGGAGGCGGCCTCGGTCGCCGGGCGGCCGGTCTTCGTGGTCGGCGGAGGCAACTCCGCCGGCCAGGCCGCGCTGCACCTCGCGCGGACCGCGTCGCGGGTCACGATGCTCGTCCGCGGCCGATCGCTGGCGGAGAGCATGTCGCGCTATCTGCTCGACGCGATCGAGGCGGCGGGGACGATCGACGTGCGGCTCGGCGCGGAGGTCGCCGGCGGCTCGGGCAACGGGCGCCTCCAGCGCCTGCGGGTGCGCGACACGGCGACCGGTGAGACGACGGACGAGGAGGCGGCCGGGGTGTTCGTCCTCATCGGCGGGCGCCCGCGCGCCGAGTGGCTCCCGCCCGCGGTGGCCCGCGACCGCTGGGGCTACGTGCTCACCGGTCGCGCGGCGGAGGACGCGGGCTGGGACGAGGCGCGGCCGCCGACGCCGCTGGAGACGACGGTCCCGCTGGTCTTCGCGGTGGGCGACGTGCGCAGCCACTCGGTCAAGCGCGCCGCCTCCGCGGTCGGCGACGGCTCGGTGGTCATAGGCCAGGTGCACGAGTGCCTGGCGCGGGTGGGCGATCCCTCGATCGCCACGGGGACGCCGTGACGGCGCGGCGCGCCTCCGTCGCCACGCTCGCCGTCGCGCTGGCGCTGCCGGCGGCGGGTCTCGCGCTCCTGATCGCCGAGCCCGCGCTCGACGTGCATTGGGAGCACCACCCGGCGCACTTCTGGCTCGTGCTCGGCGCGGCGGGGCTGAACGCCGTGCTGGCCTACGCGACGTCCGTCGAGGCGGCCCGGCGCGGCGACGCGCGCGTGCTGCTCGTCAGCCTCGCGTTCCTCGCCGCCGCCGGCTTCCTCGCCCTGCACGCTCTGGCGACGCCCGGCGTCCTGCTGGCGGCGAGCAACCCGGGCTTCGCCCTGGCCACGCCGGTCGGCCTCGTCGTGGCGGGGGCGTTCGCCGCCGCGTCCAGCCTGGAGGGCGTCTCGCTGCGTACGGCGCGCCGCCTGCGGGCGCTGCTGCTCGCCGTCATGGCGGCGTGGGGCCTGCTGTCGCTCGCCTCGCTCGGCCCGTTCGACGGCGGCCCCGTGCCTGAGCGCACGTCGGGCCCACTGCTCGCGCTCGCCGCCGTCGGGATCGCGCTGTACGCCTTCGCCGCGGTGCGCTACATCGCCCTGTGGCGGCGCCGGCCCGCGCCGCTGCTGGTGACGATGGTGGCGGCGTGGGCGCTGCTCGCGGAGGCGATCCTGGCGATCGCGGTCGCCCGCAACTGGCACGCGACCTGGTGGGAGTGGCACCTGCTGATGCTGGCGGCGTTCGTGCTCATCGCCTGGGCGGCGCACCGCTCGTGGCACGAGGAGCGCTTCGCTGACCTCTACCTCGACGCCACCGCCGAGGGCGAGCGCGAGGTCAGCGTCGTGTTCGCGGACCTCCAGGGCTTTACGGCGTTCTCCGAGCGCCACGAGCCGCGCGAGGTCGCCCGGATGCTCAACACGTACTTCCGGGAGGTGGTGCCCGCGGTGGTGCGCGACCACGGTGGGGAGGTCGACCGCATCATCGGCGACGCGCTGATGGTCACCTTCAACCGCCGCGGCGATCAGCTCGACCACGTCGAGCGCGCGGCGGCCGCGGCCCTCGCGATCCAGGCCGCGACGCGGCGGGTCGCCGAGGCTCACCCGGACTGGCCGCGCTTCCGCGTCGGCGTCAACACGGGCACGGCGACGATCGCCGTCCTGGGGGCGAGCGGCGGTCGGACGCACACGGCGATCGGCGACACGGTCAACGTCGCGGCGCGTCTGGAGGGCCACGCGCCCGTGGGCGGCGTGGCGATCGGGCCCGAGACGGCGCGCCGCCTGCCGGACGCTCTGACCGAGCCGCTCGGGGTGCTGGCGGTCAAGGGCCGCGAGGCGCCGGTCGAGGTCCGCGAGCTGCTCGCGCTCAGCCCCTCAGCAGCAGGTCGCAGTAGCCGTCGGCGATCTGCTCCGCGCTGAGCCGGCCGCGCGGACGGAACCACTGGGCGGTGTGGTTGACCATGCCCAGCAGCGCGAGCAGGGCGAGCCGGCGGTCGGCGAAGCGCATGGCGCCGGTGCGCTCGCCCTCGGCGAGGACGTCGTCGAGCAGCGCCTCGAACTCGCGCCGCTGGCGGCGGACCGCGCGCCACTGGGGCTCGCGCTCGATGACGTGGCGCTCCTGGGCGAAGACGAGCAGATGGTCGCGGTGGGCCGCGACGTGGCGCAGCCACGTGCGCAGCAGCGCGCGCAGGCGCTCCTGGGGCGGGCCGTCGCCGCCGGCGATCGGCCGCGCCTGCTCCAGCAGCGGCGCCATGAGGTCGTCGCAGATGCCGAACAGCAGCTGCTCCTTGCTGCCGATGTAGTGGTAGAGGCCCCCGGCGGTCAGGCCGGTCGCCTCGGTCAGGTCGGCCATCGAGGTCGCCTGGTAGCCGCGCTCCGCGAAGACGCGCGCGGCGGTCGCGAGCACCTCCTGGCGGCGGCGCTCGTAACGCTCGCGGAGGGCCGGGCGGGTGGGGGGCTGGGAGGCCACGCCGCCACGTTATACCGAACGACCGCTAGAACTTAGAAGGGTCGTTCGGTATAACGCCGTCATGGACTTCGACCTCTCCGACGACCACCAGCTCATCCGGCGCACGGTGCGCGAGTTCGCCGAGGGGGAGGTCGCCCCGGTGGCCGAGGAGCTCG
Source organism: Solirubrobacteraceae bacterium (assembly GCA_024710825.1). Lineage (GTDB taxonomy): Bacteria > Actinomycetota > Thermoleophilia > Solirubrobacterales > Solirubrobacteraceae > Capillimicrobium. Next base: position 5,825 of record JANJUA010000067.1, on the reverse strand, counting down.
ACCGGGAGAAGCGCTTCCCGTACGAGATCGTGCGCCAGCTCGGCGAGCTGGGGCTGATGGGCATCCCGTTCCCGGAGGAGTACGGCGGCGGCGGGGGCGACACGCTCGCCTACGCGCTGGCGGTCGAGGAGCTCACGCGGGTGGACTCCTCGGTGGCGATCACGCTCTGCGCGCACACGTCGCTCGGCACGCAGCCGATCTACCTGTTCGGCACCGAGGAGCAGAAGCGCGAGTGGCTGCCGCGGCTGTGCAGCGGCGAGCGGCTCGGCGCGTTCGGCCTCACCGAGCCGGAGGCGGGCAGCGACGCGGGCAACGTCCGCACCCGCGCCCGGCTCGAGGACGGCGAGTGGGTGATCGACGGCGCCAAGCAGTTCATCACCAACGCGGGGACCGACATCTCGGGCCTCGTCTGCATCACCGCCAGGACCGGAGACGACGAGATCTCCAACCTGATCGTGCCCAACGGGACGCCCGGCTACGAGCAGGGCGAGCCGTACCGCAAGATGGGCTGGCATGCCTCCGACACGCGGCCGCTGACGTTCACCGACTGCCGCGTCCCCGAGGCCAACCTGCTCGGCCCACGCGGCCAGGGCTTCAAGCAGTTCCTCCACATCCTCGACATCGGGCGCATCGGCGTGGCGGCCATGGGCGTCGGGCTGGCGCAGGGCGCGCTCGACGAGGCGCTGAGCTACGCGACGCAGCGCCGCGCGTTCGGCCGGCCGATCTCGAAGTTCCAGGCGATCCAGGGCAAGCTCGCCGACATGGCGACCGAGATCGAGGCCGCCCGCCTGCTCGTCTACAAGGCCGCGCGCGAGAAGGACGCCGGGCGCAGCTTCACGCTGACCGCCGCCCAGGCCAAGCTCAAGACCGGCCGTCTGGCGGTGCGGTGCAGCGAGGAGGCCGTGCAGATCCACGGCGGCTACGGCTACATCGAGGAGTACCCGGTGTGTCGCTTCTACCGCGACGCGAAGATCCTCACCATCGGCGAGGGGACCGACGAGGTCCAGCAGATGGTGATCGCCCGCGCGCTCGGCGCCTGATGCTGGAGTCGGTGCTGGTCGCCAACCGCGGCGAGATCGCGCGGCGGGTCATCCGCACGCTGCGCGCGCTGGGGATCCGCTCGGTCGCCGTGTACTCGGACGCCGACCGCGACGCCCCCCACGTCCGCGAGGCCGACGAGGCGCTGCGCCTCGGCCCGGCCCCGGCGGCGGAGTCGTATCTCTCGGTGGCGCGGCTGGTGGAGGCGGCGCTGCGATCGGGCGCGGCCGCCGTCCATCCCGGCTACGGCTTCGTCTCCGAGAGCGCGGCGTTCGCGCGGGCCTGCGAGGAGGCCGGGCTCGTGTTCGTCGGGCCGTCGGCGGCGACGATCGAGCTGATGGGCGACAAGGTGCGCGCGAAGCTGGCCGCCGAGGCGGCGGGCGTGCCGGTCGTGCCGGGGCTCAACCGGCCGGGGCTGACCGACGCGGAGATCCTCGCCTGGGCGCGGGATGCGCCGTTGCCGCTGCTGGTAAAGGCCGCCGCCGGCGGCGGCGGGCGCGGGATGCGGGTGGTGTCCGAGCTCGCCGCGCTGCCGGACGCGCTGGCGGCCGCCCGGCGCGAGGCCGCGCGGGCGTTCGGCGACGACGCCCTGCTGGTCGAGCGCTTCGTCGCGCGGGCGCGCCACCTCGAGGTGCAGGTGATCGGCGACGCGCACGGCGCCGTGCTGCACCTCGGCGAGCGCGAGTGCTCGCTTCAGCGCCGCCATCAGAAGGTGGTCGAGGAGGCGCCGTCGCCCGTGGTCGGCGCGGAGCTGCGCGCCCGGCTGGGCGAGGAGGCGGTCGCGCTCGCGCGGGCGGCGGGCTACGTCGGCGCGGGCACGGTCGAGTTCCTCGCGAGCTATGACGATCCCGGCGAGCACTTCTTCCTCGAGATGAACGCGCGGCTGCAGGTCGAGCACCCGGTCACGGAGCTCGTGACGGGCCTGGACCTCGTCGAGCTCCAGCTTCGGGTCGCGGCGGGCGAGCCTCTGCCCCTGGCGCAGGAGGACGTCGTGCTGCGCGGGCACGCGGTCGAGGCGCGCGTGAACGCCGAGGACGCGGCGGCGGGGTTCCTGCCGTCGTCGGGGCGGGTGCTGGCCTACCGGCGCCCGCGCGGCGTCCGCGTCGACGACGCGATCGAGCCCGGCTCGCTGGTGACGACGGACTACGACTCGATGGTCGCCAAGGTGATCGCCCACGCCGACGACCGCGCGGGCGCGCTGGCGCGGCTCGACCGGGCGCTGGCGGAGACGACGGTCCTCGGCGTGCGGACCACCGCCGGCCACGTGCGCCGGCTGCTGCGCGCCGAGGAGGTGCGGGCGGGGGCGCTGGACCCCGGGCTCGTGGAGCGGTTGGAGCTCGAGGACCGGGCGGTGGACGGCGGCGAGGCGGCGCGCGTCGCGGCGCTCGTGCACATGGCGCTGCGCGCGGAGGCGGCCGGCGACGACCCGTTCGAGGCGGCCGACGGCCGGCGCCTCGGCGGCGAGCGGGCGCGCGCTTGGTGGACGCTTGCCGTCGACGGGGGCGAGCCGGTGGAGGTGGTCGTGCGGGGCACCGTCGAGGTCGACGGCGCGGCCGCCGCGGTCGACCGGGTTGGCGACGACGCGTTCGCCGTGTGCCGTGGCGACGGGCCGCGGCGGGTGTGGCGCTACGCCGTCGACGGCGAGTCGCTGTGGCTCGGCTGCGACGGCGACGCCTGGCTGGTCCGGCGGCCGTCGACCGAGGAGGTCCACGAGGCGCACGTGCACGGCGCCCTGCGCGCGCCGATGCCGGGACAGGTGCTGCTCGTCCCGGCGTCCGTGGGCGACGCGGTGACCGCCGGGCAGCCGATCGTGGTGCTGGAGTCGATGAAGATGGAGTTGACGATCGCGGCGCCGATGGACGGCGTGGTGACCGAGCTCGGGGTCGCCCCGGGCGACAAGGTGGCGCTCGACCAGCCGCTCGGGCACGTGGAGGCGGCGGCATGAGCAGAGTGCTGAGGACGACGGCCGATCCCGGTTCGGAGGAGTTCGCGGCGAACGTCGCCGGGCACAGCGAGCTGATCGCCGACCTGCGGGCGGAGCTGGCGCGGGCGGCGCTGGGCGGGGGCGAGCGCTCGCGGGCGCGGCACGTCGAGCGCGGAAAGCTGCTGCCGCGCGAGCGCGTCGACCGGCTGCTGGACCCGGGGGCGCCGTTCCTCGAGCTCTCGCCGCTGGCGGCGCACGGGATGTACGACGACGAGGCGCCGGGCGCGGGCATCGTGACCGGCATCGGGCGGGTGTGTGGGCGCGAGGTGCTGATCGTCGCCAACGACGCCACGGTCAAGGGCGGCACGTACTACCCCGTGACGGTCAAGAAGCACCTGCGCGCGCAGGAGGTGGCGCTGCAGAACCATCAGCCCTGCGTCTACCTCGTCGACTCGGGCGGCGCGTTCCTGCCGCGCCAGGACGACGTCTTCCCCGACCGCGAGCACTTCGGGCGGATCTTCTTCAACCAGGCGACGATGTCCGCGCGCGGCATCGCGCAGATCGCGGCCGTCATGGGGTCGTGCACCGCGGGCGGCGCGTACGTGCCGGCGATGAGCGACGAGACGATCATCGTGCGCGAGCAGGGCACGATCTTCCTCGGCGGTCCGCCGCTGGTGAAGGCGGCGACGGGCGAGGAGGTGACGGCGGAGGAGCTCGGCGGCGGCGATCTGCACGCCCGCCGCTCCGGCGTGGCCGACCATCTCGCCGACGACGACGAGCACGCGCTCCAGATCGTGCGCCGGATCGTGGCGACGCTGCCGCCGCGGGTCGCGCCGCCGTGGGAGCGGGCTGCGGCGGAGGCTCCCGCGGTCGATCCCGAGGGCCTGCTCGGCGCGGTGCCGGTGGGGCTGCGCAGGCCCTACGATGCGCGTGAGATCGTCGCGCGGATCGTCGACGGCTCGCGGTTCGCGGAGTTCAAGGAGCTCTACGGGACGACGCTCGTGACCGGGTTCGCCCACCTCCACGGCCATCCGGTCGGAATCCTGGCCAACAACGGGATCCTGTTCCGCGAGTCGGCGCTCAAGGGCGCGCACTTCATCGAGCTGTGCGACCAGCGCCGGATCCCGCTGCTGTTCCTGCAGAACGTCAGCGGCTTCATGGTCGGCCGCGACTACGAGGCGGGCGGGATCGCGCGCGACGGCGCCAAGCTCGTCACGGCCGTGTCCTGCGCGCGGGTGCCGAAGCTGACGGTGATCGTCGGCGGCTCGTTCGGCGCGGGCAACTACGGGATGTGCGGGCGGGCGTACTCGCCGCGGTTCCTGTTCATGTGGCCCAACGCGCGGATCAGCGTCATGGGCGGCGAGCAGGCGGCGACGGTGATGGAGACCGTCGGGCAGGCCGAGGTGGGGGCGAGGCTGCGCGAGCAGTACGAGGAGCAGGGGCGGCCGTACTACTCGACCGCTCGGCTGTGGGACGACGGCGTGATCGACCCGCGCGACACGCGCGACGTGCTCGGGCTGGCGCTCAGCGCCGCGGCCAACGCGCCGCTGGAGGAGCCGCGCTACGGCGTCTTCCGCATGTAGCGGCGGGTCGCTGTCGAGCTGACGTCGCATACCGACGCGAAGTCGACAGCCACCCGACGGTCTAGAACGTCTGTCCAATCGCCGTCCGCGTGGGGGTGAGGCGGCGCTCGGCTGCCGCTATGGGGCGCATGCACGACGATCCTCACGACCTGGTGGTCCGGACGATCCGCGAGCACGCGAGCGCGCTGCTGCGAACCGCGCGGCGCCACTCGCTCTGCGCCGACGACGCCCATGACGCCTACCAACGGGCGCTCGAGATCTTCCTGCGGCGGGCGTCGACGCTGGAGCCCGACACGGCCGTCCGCTGGCTCCACGTCGTGGTCAAGAACGAGGCCAAGGCCGTGCGCCGGTCGCGCCAGCAGCTCGTCGGACCCGAGGAGCCCAACCTCGACGCGCGGGTGGCGGACGCCCTGCCGGACGCCGACGAGCGGGTGCTGCGCTTCGATCGGCTGTCGCGCTCGGCGGAGGCGCTGGCGCGGCTCAAGCCGCAGGAGGTGCGGGCGCTGTGGCTGAAGGCGCAGGGGCACTCCTACGCGGAGATCGCCGAGAGCGAGGGCTGGACCTACACGAAGGTCAACCGCTGCATCACCGAGGGCCGCAGGGCGTTCCTGGACCGCTACGCGGGCATCGAGTCCGGCGCGGAGTGCGAGCGTTGGTCGCCGGTCGTGTCGGCGATGGTGGACGGCGAGGCGACGGCGGAGCAGCTCGCCGCGGCGCGGCCGCACCTGCGGCGCTGCGCGGCGTGCCGTTCGACGGTGCGCGAGCTGCACGCCGCCGGCCCGCGGCTGGCGGGCGTGCTCCCGGTGGGCCTGGTGGCGGCGGGGGCGGGCGCCGACGCGTCGGTGGCGACCGGCGGCGGGCCGCTCGAGGCGATCGTCAGAGCGGCGGAGGGCGCCGCGGGGTTCGTGCAGGAACGGGCGGCCGCGGTGGCGCTGAAGGTGCAGCTGGCCACGGAGGCGGCGACGGCGACGAAGGTCGCGGCGGTGGCGGCCTCGACGGTGGCGATCGCGGGCGGGGGCATGGCGGTGCAGGAGGTGGCGACGTCGACCCGGGAGCCGGAGCGCGACGTCGCGGTGCTGTCGCGGCCGGCGGACGCGCAGGCGACCGTGTCGCAGGCGGCGGCGGGCGTGGCGGGGGCGGTGAGCGTCGATCCGGCCGGGGTGATGGTCGGTCCCGGCGACGCCGGCGCGGAGCCGCCGGCGGAGTTCGGCTCAGACGGCTCCGGCAGGGGAGAGCTCACGGGCGAAGCCGGGCTCTTGGGAGGGCCGGTCGAGGGTGGC
>JANJUA010000050.1 GCA_024710825.1 Solirubrobacteraceae bacterium | reverse complement strand
GCGTACGTCGGGCGGGGGCAGCGGGGCGGTCGTGCGGAAGGTGCCGTCGCGGCGGACCTTCGCGCGCGCCACGCGGCTGCGGCCGGCGAAGAGGATGTCGACGCGCCGCCCGACGAGGCTTTCGTCGGCCGCCCCGAAGAGGCGCACGCGGCCCTTGCGGGCGAGGACGTCGATGAGCACGAGCGGCCGGTCGGTGCACTGGAGCGACGCCTCGGCCACGCTCTTCGGGCTGGCCTGGCACGGCCGTCCCGAGGTGCGCACGACGGCCTCGCCGACCGTGAGCTGGAGCACCTTCTGGCCGGAGATCGAGAGCTCGGCCCGCAGCCCCTCCTGGGTGAGCGACGACGCGGTGCGAACCTGGACACCGGACGTGAGCCGCACCAGCCCGGCGGTCTCCGGGATCGCGATCGGCGCCAGCGTGGCGAGGTCGGCCTGGACCGCCGCCCGCTGCGCGGGATCGGTGGCCCGCACGCCGTCGACCGTCACGAGCGACGGGTCGAGCGTGGACGGGACGATCGTCGTCGCCTCCGCCAGGGGCACCCGCTGGGTGACCCGGGGCTGGAGCGCCACCTCCCTGCCCAGGACGCGCACGCCGGTGACCTGCGACGTGCCGGCATACGACGGCGCCGTGCCGTCGCAGCTCGCGATCGCGCGCGTCTCCACCGCCTCGACGGTGAGGATGTCGCCGGTCGCCTCCCCGCGGGCCGCGAGCGCCTGCGCGATCGCGTCGCGCAGGCCGAGCACGACCGTCGATCGGAGCCCGAGCACGCCGACTCCCGGCCGCGTGACCCGCACGTTGGTCACCGACGGGGAGAGCCAGTCGGCGCGCCGCGGCAGGCTCGACGCGTCACCGGCGCGCAGGCCCGTGACGCGGCTCGACGCGCCGAACACCGGCGTGCCCGCGTTCTCGCCGATCGTCGTCTCGGCCGCCGCCGTCGCCGCGGTCAACGGCAGGAAGGACGGCACGAGCGGATCGCTCGAGGCCCTCTCGGCGCGGCACTCGGACGATCTCGCGTTCGCGGTCACGAGCGGGATCGCGGGCATGAGGAGCGCGTCGCCGCGGACCGCGGTCGCCTCGCAGCCGAAGCTCGACTCGGTCTCCGTGGAGCCGGACTGCGCGCCGCTCGCGGCCGGCTCGGCCTGCACGGTGCCCGCCGCCGCGCCCGCGACAGCCGCCGCGACGACAGCCGCTGCCACGTATCTGCGCATCTCCATGACGCTCCTCCGTGCGTTCGCGCTGCTTCTCCCGAGCATTGTGCCCCCCGACTGGCCGGCTGACCAGTCGCAACCGACTCGTAGGATCGTCCACCGTGCGCCGACCACCCCCAGCGACGTGACCGCGACCCGCGACGGAGACGCCCGCCCCGCGCCGCGCGCCGCCCGCCTCGTCGCCGAGCCGCTGGCCGCGACCTGGACGCCCGCCGAGGCGGCGCTGGCGCTGCGCGGCGACGCGCACCCGGTCGCCCTCGTGGGCGCGTGGGCGGGCGGCGGCGCCGTGCTCGCCTCCGAGCCGGGGCGGGTCGCGCGCCCCGACGAGGACCCGTTCGCGGTCCTCGACGAGCAGCCCGAGGTGCTCGGCGCCGAGGCGCATCCCGACGCCGTCGGCGGCGGCTGGATGGGGATGCTCGGCTACGCGCTCGGCGGGCTCGTCGAGGAGCTGCCGCCCCCGCCGCCGCCCCGCACCGCGCTGCCTCCGTTCGCGCTCGCCTTCTACGACCACGTGCTGCGCCTCGACGCCGCCGGCACGTGGTGGTTCGAGGCGCTCGAGACGCCCGAGCGCGCCGCCGCGCTCGCGGCCCGTCGCCGGCGGCTCGCAGCGCTCGCCCCCGGCCGCCCGCAGGCGTTCCGCGCCGGCCCTTTCGCCCCGGTCCCCCCCGGTACAGCGGGCCTGGCCGCGGGGGTTCGGGAGTGCGTCGAGCGCATCCACGCCGGGGAGCTCTTCCAGGCGAACCTGACGCTGCGGCTCGAGGGCCCGTTCGCGGGCGACCCCCTCGACGCGTTCGCCGCGGGCCTCGAGCTCGAGCCCGCGCACGGCGCGTTCCTGGCCGGGCCGTGGGGCGCGACGGTCGGCCTCTCCCCCGAGCTGTTCCTGCGCCGTCGCGGACGCGAGGTGACGACGCGGCCGATCAAGGGGACGGCGCCGCGGACGGCTGGCGCCGCCGCGCTCACCGGCTCGCCCAAGGACCGCGCCGAGAACGTGATGATCGTCGACCTCATGCGCAACGACCTGGGGCGGGTCTGCGCCTACGGCAGCGTCCACGCGGAGCCCGAGCCGGTGGCCGAGGCTCATCCCGGCCTCTGGCACCTCGTATCCGAGGTCCGGGGGCGGCTGCGCGACGACGTCGGCGACGCCGCGCTGCTGCGCGCGACGTTCCCGCCGGGCTCGGTGACCGGCGCGCCGAAGGTGCAGGCGCAGCGCGTCATCTCCGAGCTGGAGGGCGTCGCCCGGCACGCCTACACGGGCGCGGTGGGCTTCGCCAGCCCGGTCGCCGGGCTGGAGCTCAACGTCGCGATCCGCACCTTCGAGCTGCGAGACGGCGTCGCC
>JANJUA010000038.1 GCA_024710825.1 Solirubrobacteraceae bacterium | reverse complement strand
GCCGGCAGCACCTGGCGCCAGATCGTCTGCCACTGCGTCGCCCCGAGGGCGAGCGAGCCTTCGCGTATCGACGGCGGCACCGCGCGGATCGCCTCGCGCGCGGCGATGATGACGACGGGCAGCACGAGCAGCCCGAGCGTGAGGCCGCCGGCGAGCACCGACCGTCCGAGCTCCAGCGGCCCCCGGACGAGGAACGCGAGCCCGAGGATGCCGTAGACGATCGACGGGACCGCGGCGAGGTTCTGGATGTTGACCTCGACGAAGCGGTTGAACCACCTCGTGCCGTCGGCGTACTCCTCGAGGTACAGCGCGGTGGCGACGCCGAGCGGCACGATGAAGAGCGCGCACACGCCCATCAGCCAGAGCGTGCCCATGATCGCCGCCTCGGCGCCGGCGATCTCCGGGTCGAACGAGGCGAAGCTCGTGAGGAAGTCCCACGACAGGCCGCCGACCCCGTCGGAGACGACGGTGTAGAAGAGGACGCCCAGCATGAGGACGCTGAGGCTCAGCGCGGTCAGCAGCAGGCCGCGGAAGCCGACGTCCTTGGCGCGCCGGGCGCGCGACGCGGGCGGGATGGCGCCGACGCTCATTCGTACACCTGCCGGTACCTGCGGACGAAGCGGATCGAGATCGCGTTCATCAGGAGGGTGAGCGCGAACAGCGTGGTGCCGACGGCGAAGATCGTCTTGTAGCCGATCGAGCCGGTCGGGACGTCGCCCTTGCCGGTGGCGGCGATGAACGTCGTCATCGTCTCGACGGACTCGCGCACGTCGACGGTGAGGTTCGGCACCTGGCCGGCGGCGACGAGCACGATCATCGTCTCGCCGATCGCCCGCGAGACGCCGAGGACGACGGCCGCGACGATCCCCGACAGCGCGGCCGGGAAGACGACGCGGGTGACGACCTGAAGCTTGGAGGCGCCCAGCCCGAACGCGCCCTCGCGCAGCGACGCGGGCACCGCCGACATGGCGTCCTCGCTGATCGAGGCGATCGTCGGGACGACCATGAAGCCCATGACGACGCCGGCGGACAGGGCGTTGAAGACCTGGACGTCCACGCTGAGGAGGTCGCGCAGGATCGTCGGGGTGAAGAAGGTGAGGGCGAAGTAGCCGAAGACGATCGTCGGAATGCCCGCGAGCACCTCGAGGACCGGCTTGAGCGTCTTGCGGACGCGCGGGCTCGCGTACTCGCTGAGGTAGACGGCGGCGCCGAGCCCGAGCGGAACGGCGACGATCAGCGCCAGCGCGGTGATGAGCAGCGTGCCCGTGACGAGCGGGACGACGCCGTAGGACGGATCCGCGAACAGCGGCGCCCACTCCGTGCCGGTGAGGTACTCCCACACCCCGACCTCGGCGAAGAAGTCGACGGTGCCCTCCAGGAGCGACGCGAGGATGCCCAGCGTCGTGAGCACGGACAGGGCGGCGGCCAGGAAGAGGACCGCCTTGACGACGTCCTCCCCCCAGCGACGCCGCGCCGTGCCCAGGATCGAGGTCCCGGGCACGGCCGCCCGACGAACAGGTGCGGCGTCTGCGCTCACCTACTGCGCTCCCTCGAGCGCCGCGAGCTTCTCCTGCGCCTCCGCGATCTGCGCGTCGGTCATCGGCACCATCTGCGCGTTCTCGGCGATGGTGGCCTGGTTGGCCATGGTGAAGTCCATGAACGCCTTCACCTCCGGCCGCTGCATCGACTCGGCCGACGGGTACATGAAGATCGGCCGCGACAGCGGCGTGTAGGAGCCGTCCTGGATCTTCGCGACGTCGGGCACGACGCAGCCGTTGCCGTCGTCGACGCCGACGAGGTTCAGCTTGTCCTGGTTCTGCTCGTAGTAGGAGAAGCCGAAGTAGCCGAGGCCGCCGGCGTCGCCCGAGACGCCCTGGACGAGCACGTTGTCGTCCTCGGACGGCTGGTAGTCCTTGCGCGTCAGGCCCTCTTCGCCGTTGATGACGTCGGTGAAGAAGTCGAACGTGCCCGAGTCCGTGCCGGGCCCGAACAGCGAGACGTCCTGGTCGGGAAGGCTCGGGTCGAGCTCGGAGTAGTTCGAGATCTTGTCGGTCGACCACAGCTCCTCGAGCTGATCGACGGTCAGGCACTCGATCGCCAGCTCGGAGCTCGTGACCACGGCGATGCCGTCGTTGACGACCTGGAGCTCTTCGTACTTCACGCCGTTCTCGGCGCAGATCGGCGCCTCCTCGTCCTCCTTGATGGGACGCGACGCGTCGGAGATGTCGGTCTCCCCGTTGCAGAACTTCTCGAACCCGCCGCCGGTGCCGGACTGGCCGACCGTGATCCGCACGCCGGGGTTCTCGGTCTGGAACGCCTCCGCCGCCGCTTGGGCGAACGGGTAGACGGTGCTGGAGCCGTCGATGGCGATGGTGCCGGACAGCTCGCCGTCCGCGCTGCCGCCGGTCGAGTCGCCGTCTTCGTCACCGCATGCGGCAGCCCCGAGGGCTAGGGCGCACACGGACGCGACGGCGAGGTACTTGCGATGCCTCACGGTCGTCCTTTCCTGGAACGTTCGTTGTCGGCAAGCAGGCTCACAGCGCATGGCCCGAAGCCTGTTACCGATCTGTCTCGGAGTTGTGAAATGCACGTGAAGGCTCCGGCGCGAACCGGTAGCCAAACCCGAAGTGCGTGTGGATGAACGCGCGGCCCGGAAGGGCCTCTTCGAGCTTCACGCGCAGCTTGTGCACGTAGACGTCGACCGAGCGGTCGCCGCGGCGCAGAGAGGCGTCCCAGGCGAGCCGGTACAGCTCCTCGCGCGACACGATCCGCCCCTGACGGGCCACGAGCGCGGTCAGCAGCCGGTACTCGCGCACCGACATCGCGACCGCCTTCCCGGCGACGAGCACGAGCCCGTCGGAGGCCCGGATCTCGACGTCGCCGGACCTCATGGTGTCGGAAGCCGCCTCCATGCCGCTGAAGGCTCGCGCGGCTCCGGCCGGCCCTCGTTACCCGATCGTGAAGCCGTCGTGAACAACCCGTGAACGGCGCGGTGCTCGGCGGCGCGGTCGATCAGGTGGCGCCGGGCGCCCCGCGCATCGGCGGCTACGCGCTGACGGCGATCAGCACGGCCGTGGCCACCGCCAGGACCACGCCTACGAGCGTCAGGCCCAGCACGAGCGCGCGGTCCTGGCGACGGAAGCGCGCGTCCATCACCGCCACCTCGACCTGGCGCTGGCGCCACGTCCCGGCGAGCACGAACGCGACGCCGTAGACGACGTA
>JANJUA010000431.1 GCA_024710825.1 Solirubrobacteraceae bacterium | reverse complement strand
GGCGTGTTGCTGATCGGCGCGGCCGTCCCGGTGACGACGTTGAGCAGGTAGACCCGGTTGCTGGAGCCGAGGGCGTAGACCCGCCCCGTGGTGGGGAGCTGGTCGATCGCGACGATCGTCTCGTTCGCCTGGAGCCCCGCGATCGGGGCGGCGCCCTGCAGGTTGCCCGGCGAGTCGGAGCGGAAGAGGACGACCTGGTTGTCCGACGTGATGCCGGCGAACTGCTCGGCGGCCTGCGCGCCCGCCGGGAGCGCGAGGGCGAGCACGGTCGCGAGGGCCGCGGCGCGAGGGCGGGTCATGCGGCCTTCTTCGCGAAGCCCGCTCGCGCTCCTCCTCGCCGCGTCAGGGGACGGTCGCGCGCCGGGGACGCAGGCGCTCCCCGGCCCCGGCGCGCGGTCGCGTCAGCCGATGCGCTGCGCGGGCGTCTGGCTGCGGATGAAGCGGTCCGTCGTCACGGTGTTGCCGGCGCTGTCGCGCACGGTCACGGCCACCGTGAAGCGCACCGTCCCGGGCCGCCGCAGCCGGTTGCGCGCGGCGTTGCTCAGGGGGATCGCCACGCTCACCCGGCCCGCGGACGCTACGACCTGGCCCTCGCCGGAGCCGACGTCGGTGCCGCCGAGGCGGGCGGTCGCCGTGGCGCTGCACGCCTCGTCGCACGCCACCGTCATGACGATGCCCTTGGAGAGCAGTCGGCCCTCGAGCTGGGTGCTCGACATCGCGATCGAGATGTTCGGCGCGCGGTTGTCGTCGGCCAGCCGCCCGATCGACGCGATCGGCAGGACCGGGGTGTCGGTCGTCGCGCGGCTGGAGAGCCGCGGCGCGATCGGGCCGACGGCCGTGGCCGCCCCGGTCTGGAGGTTGATCTGAAACAGCTCCGGGTTGGTCTGCCCGGCGCGGCGCAGGGCCGCGAACGCGGTGTTCGTGAACGGCGAGACATCGAAGCCGCCCGGGCCGATCACGTCGACGCCGAGCGCCCCGACCGTCCGCAGCGTGCCGGCGGCGGGCGGGTTCTGGATGACGAGCGCGTCGCGGGCGGCGTCGATGTCGTAGAGCGCCGTGGAGGTCGTGCTGTTGGTGTAGGAGGCGCCGATGACGTTCGGCGCGGTCCCCGCGCCGGGGTCGTCGGCCGCGTACTGGAGGTTGGTGTCCGTCGCGACGTTCGCGGTCTCGGGGTTCATGCGGAAGTTCTGGCCCGTGTCGGAGACGGTGCGGATGCGGTCGGCCGCCGGGTCGAACGTGAAGCCGAAGTTGGCGCCGTCGAGCGCCGGGGTGAACGGGTTGCCGATCGCCGTCGCGGCGCCCGAGGCGGCGTCGACGGCGTAGATCCGGCTGGTCGCGCCGAGCGCGACGAGGCCGCCCGTCGCCGGGCGACGGTCGAGGCCGACGATGCGCTCGCCGGCGGCCAGGCCGCTCAGCGGGACGCTGTACCGGATCTCGCCCGGGGCGTCCGACGCGAACAGCACGAGGTTGTTGCCATCCGTGACGCCGGCGAGCTGGTCAGCCGCCTTCGCGGTGGCCGGGACGGCGAGGGCGCCGGCGGCGAGGCAGGCGACGGCTGCGCGCATTCGCTGGGTCGGCAAGGGAAGAGCTCCTTCGTGGAGGGACGGGTCCTCTCTCGCAACCCGGGTCTCGCGCCTTCGATGCGGTCGTGCTCAGGCCGCGACGGAGCTTGCGTCCAACATCCGGTCGCGCGAGACGATGCGCTGGCGCAGCCCGCACTCCTGCGCGAAGCGGTAGGCGACGCGCTTGCGCAGGCACGGCAGCAGCGGGCCGGCGCGGCCGGTCTCTGCGGCCAGCGACGTCGTCTGCACGTCCGGCAGCCCGCAGGGGACGATCCAGCCCCACGGCCCGAGGTCGTTGTCGACGTTGACGGCGAACCCGTGCGTGGTGATGCCCCTGGAGACGTGCACGCCGATCGACGCGATCTTGCGATCGCCGACCCAGACGCCCGTGAGCGCCGGCCCCTCCGCCGAGCGGCCCCGGGCGTCGACGCCCTCCTCGGCGAGCGCCGCCACGAGCGCGCGCTCCATCCGGGCGACGTGGTCGCGTGCGCTGTCGACCCGCATGATCGGGTAGCCGACGAGCTGGCCGGGCGCGTGGTGGGTGACCTTGCCGCCCCGGTCGACGTCGACGATGTCGATGCCCCGGGCGCGGTACCACTCCTCCGGGAGCGTCAGCTCGCCGGGAGGCGTGCGCCGGCCGCGGGTGTAGCAGAGGGGATGCTCGAGCAGGAGCAGCGTGTCGGGGATCTCGTCGGACGCGCGTGCCGCCGCGACGCGATGCTGCAGCGCGAGCGCCTCGCGGTACTCGACGAGGCCGAGCGAGACGACGTGGAGATCGTCCATCGCCCTCCATCTTGGCATGCCCGTGCCCGCCGGCGCCCGCTTGACGGGATCCCGGCGAGGCACTATGCCTTTCCGCAACGCAAAGATGGCCTCGACCCTTCTCCCCGAGCCCCGCATCGACCGGACGTCGCCCGTTCCGTTCTACTTCCAGCTTGCGCGCTTCCTGCGCGAGCAGATCACGTCGGGGCGCTGGGAGCCCGGGCATCGCCTCGTCTCCGAGCCGGAGCTCGGCGAGCACTTCGGCGTCTCGCGAACGGTCGTCCGTCAGGCCCTCTCGCGGCTCGAGGAGGAGGGGCTGCTCAGCCGGTTGAAGGGCCGCGGGACGTTCGTCGCCGACGGCCGCCAGCGGTCATGGCTCCTGCAGTCGTCCGAGGGCTTCTTCCAGGACGAGATGGCGCGCGCGGGGCTGGCGGTCACCTCGAGGATCCTGCGCAACGAGGTGACCCGGCTGCCGCCGTGGGCCGCGGACGCGCTGGGGGCGCCGAGCGGATCCGCCGGGGTGACCGTCGCGCGCCTCCGCTACATCGAGGGGCAGGTGGCGCTCTACACCGAGAACTACCTGCGCTCGGAGGTCGCCTCGACGGTGCTCGGACTGGCCGAGGACGCCTCGCTGTACGAGGCGCTGGAGCGCGAGCGCGGGCTCGTCGTCCACGGCGCGCGCCGGGTGGTGGAGGCGGTGACCGCCGGCGAGCGCCTCGGAGAGCTGCTCGAGGTCCCGCCGCAGGCGCCGCTGGCGTTCATCGAGTCGGTGTCCTGGGACGCGGAGGCGCAGCCGTTCGACTGCTTCCAGACGTGGCTGCGAACCGACCGGACGCGCATCGAGGTGCAGGTGAGCAGGACGGCGGGGGGCTAGCGTGCGCCCACCTACGCTCGGGTCACGGGCCGGCCGGCACGGCCTGCTGACCGCCTTGCCCGGTCTCCGTCCCGCCGGCGGCCTCCGCCATCGGCCCCGGCGTGTGACCGCGCGCGATGATCTCGTCGCGTAGGTCGAGGTTGACGTAGAAGTTCTTCTCGCGCGAGTAGTCGTGGCTCATCCAGCGCGCGAGCGGCGGCTCGGGTTGGCGCTCGAGCACCCGGCCGCCGATCATCGTCA
>JANJUA010000396.1 GCA_024710825.1 Solirubrobacteraceae bacterium | reverse complement strand
GTGTTCGTCACGTCCTCGTAGTCGACGCCCGCGGACTCGACGTCGGCGAGAAGCTTGCGCGCGCCCTCGACGTCGGCGTCGAGCGTGCGCGCCACGACCCCATGGTCCTGGAACGCCTCGATCGTCTCGATCGGCATCGTGTTGACGGTCGCCGGGCCGATGAGGTCCTCGACGTACAGCGTGTCGCGGTAGGCCGGGTTCTTCACCGACGTCGACGCCCACAGGCAGCGCTGCGGCGTCGCGCCCCGCGCCTTCAGCGCATCCCAGCGATCGCCGGAGAAGATCTCCCCGTACGCCTCGTAGGCCAGCTTGGCGTTGGCGACCGCGAGCTTGCCCTGCAGCTCCGTGTTGCCGAGCTTCTCGAGGCGCTTGTCGGCCTCGGTGTCCACGCGCGAGACGAAGAAGCTCGCGACCGACGCGACCCGTGACGGGTCGCCGCCCGACGCGACGAGCCGCTCCAGGCCCTTCAGGTACGCCTCGGCCACCTCGCGATAGCGCTGCAGCCCGAAGATCAGCGTCACGTTGATCGAGCGGCCGGCGGCGATCGACTCCTCGATCGCCGGCAGGCCCTCCTGCGTGGCGGGGATCTTCACCAGCAGGTTCGGCCGCTCGACCCAGTCGTGCAGGCGCTTGGCCTCGTCGATCGTCGCCTGCGTGTCGTTGGCGAAGCGCGGATCGACCTCCCACGACACGTAGCCGTCGAGGCCGTCGCCCGCGTCGTGGACGGAGCGCAACAGGTCGCAGGCCTCGGCGATGTCGTCGTGCGCCAGCGCGTAGAAGATCTCCTTGACGTCCGTCTGGCCCGAGTCGAGGACGGCGCGGATCTGCTCGTCGTAGTCGGAGCCCTCGGCCATCGCCTTCTGGAAGATGCTCGGGTTGGAGGTGACGCCGACCACCGCGTCCTCGCGCATCATGCGGGCGAGCTCGCCCGACTTCAGCGCGTGCCGGGAGATCGAGTCGAGCCAGACGCTCTGACCCTGCGCGGAGAGCTTGTGAAGCGGGCTGTCGGGCATGGCGGAGGGCTCCTCGTCGGTCATCTCGTTCGTTGACAGCGAGGCTACCCGACGCGGACGCCCGCCAACAGACGCGCGACAATGCGTGTCGTGCACCGCGTCATGGGCATCGTCAACGTCACGCCGGACTCGTTCTCCGACGGCGGCGCCTTCCTCGACCCGCGCGCCGCGATCGCCCACGGCTACGAGCTGGTCGCCGAGGGCGCGGCGATCCTCGACATCGGTGGGGAGTCCACCCGGCCCGGCGCCCTGCCGGTGGCCGAGGATCTCGAGCTGCTCCGTGTCGTGCCCGTGGTCGACGGGCTGCGCGACACCGGGGCGCAGCTCTCGATCGACACGACGAAGCTCGCGGTCGCCGAGGCGGCCCTGGCGGCGGGCGCGACGCTCGTCAACGACGTCACCGCGCTGCGCCACGACCCCGAGATCGCCGGGCTGGTCGCGGATCGCGGCGCGGAGCTGTGCCTGATGCACATGCTCGGCGAGCCCCGGACGATGCAGGACGACCCGCGCTACGACGACGTCGTCGACGACGTCCGCGCGTTCCTCGAGGAGCGCCTCGAGGTCGCCGTGCGCGAGGGCGTCAAGGAGGACCGGATTCTGCTGGACCCCGGCATCGGCTTCGGCAAGACCGTCGCGCACAACCTCACGCTGCTCGGCCGGCTCGGGGAGCTGACCACCATCGGGCGCCCGCTGGTCGTCGGCACCTCGCGCAAGAGCTTCCTGGGCAGGATCGCCGGCCGCGACGTCGCCGACCGCCTCGGCGGCACGATCGCCACGAACGTCCTGGCGCTCGAGCGCGGCGCGTCGGTCTTCCGCGTCCACGACGTCGCTCCGGTCGTCGACGCGCTCGCCGTGGCGGCTGCTACGTTGGCCGGGCGATGGCCGACGACGACGAGTTGAGCGACGACGACGACGCGTTCGACGACGAGGACCCGGTCGCGGAGACCGTCGTCACGGTCGAGGTGACCGGGCTGTCCATCTTCGCGGCCGTCGGGGTGACCGACGCCGAGCGCGAGGTCGGCACGCGCCTCCTCCTGGACCTCCGCATGGACGTGGGCGAGTGCGACGCGACGGTGACCGACATGGTCGAGGACACCGTCGACTACGGCCAGGTCTGCCAGACCGCGTGGCTCGTCGCCCAGGAGCGGCCCTACCGGACGCTGGAGCGGCTGTGCAGCGTCATCGCCGATCGCATCCTCTCGGACTTCCCCGTCGAGTACGTGTGGGTGAAGGCCGCCAAGCCGGAGCCCCCGATCCCCCTGCCGGTCGAGGAGGTCTCCGTCGAGGTCTCCCGCGAGCCCTCGGACGATTGACCGCCTTCGACGACGACACCGCCGCCGAGCCGCTAGGCGCCGGCAGATACCGGGTCCGCTTCGACAACCGCTGGTGGGTGGGGCGCGGGCCGAACGGAGGCTACGTCGCCGCGACGCTCGTGCGGGCGATCCGGGCCGAGGTGGGCGCCGAGCGGGCGCTGCGCTCGCTGACCGTCCACTACGTGCGCGCGCCCGTCGAGGGCGAGGCCGAGGTCGAGGTGCGCGTCGAGCGGGCGGGACGGAGCCTGACGACCGTCTCGGTGCGCGGCGAGCAGGACGGCGCCACCTTCGCGCTCGCCGTCGCCGCGTTGGCCAGCGACTACTCGAGCCGCGTCGAGCTCGCCCACGCGGAGATGCCCGACGTGCGGCCGCCGGAGGAGGTCCCCGTCCCGTCCGCGGAGGGGTTCGACCCGCCGCCGTTCAGCCGCAACTTCGAGCTGCGCCCCGCGCTCGGGCCGGTGCCGTTCAGCGGCCGCCCCCCGGCGCTCACCGGCGGCTGGATCCGGCTGCGCGAGGAGCGCCCGCTCGACGACGCTCTGCTGGCGGCGCTCTGCGACTCGTGGTGGCCCGCCGCGTTCGCCGTGGTGCGCGAGCCGTTCTGGGCTCCGACGGTCGACCTCACCGTGCACCTGCGGGCGCCGCTGCCGCGTCCGCACGACGACGTGCTGGTCGAGGCCCGCACCGGCACCGCGCGCGACGGCTTCCTCGAGGAGGACGTCCGGATCTTCGCCCGCGACGGGACGTTGCTCGCGCAGTCGCGTCAGCTCGCGCTCGCGCTGTGAGGCGCGTCGGCCACCTGGGGCTGGGCTCGAACGTCGGCGACCGGCGCGCGCATCTGCAGGCGGCGGTGGACGCTCTGCCGCGCCGCGGCGTGCGGGTGCTCGCCTCGTCGTCGACGTACGACACGGACCCCGTCGGCGAGGTGCTCGACCAGCGCAGCTTCCTCAACGCGTGCCTGCGGATCGAGACCGAGCTGGAGCCCGAGGAGCTGCTGGACGCCTGCAAGGCCGTCGAGCTCCAGCTCGGGCGCCCGCCGGGCGGGCGGCGCCACGCGCCCCGGCCGATCGACGTCGACGTGCTGCTGCTCGGCGACCTGACGTTCGCCAGCGAGCGCCTGTGCCTGCCGCACGAGCAGGTGCTCGCCCGCCGCTTCGTCCTCGTCCCGCTGCTCGAGCTCGACTTCGGCCTGCGCACGCCGACGGGCGAGTCGCTGGCGGAGGCGCTGGCCGTCCTGCCGGTGGACGAGGGCGTGCGCCGGGTGGGCGCTCCGCTCGCCGTCCCCCGGTGACGAGATGCCGGGACGGCATACTTCCCCGCTCATGCTCCTCGCGGTCGACGTCGGCAACACCCAGACGCACTTCGGCGCGTTCGACGGCGACCGGCTCGTCGAGCACTGGCGGTTCGCCACGGTCCGCACGTCGACCGCGGACGAGCTCGGCGCCGTGCTGCGCAACCTGCTCGAGCTGCGCGGCCTCGGCCTGGCCGACCTCGACGCCTCGATCGTCTCCTCCACCGTCCCGCAGCTGCGGCCGGAGTGGGGCGCGGTGGGCGCGCGCTACCTGCGTCACGAGACGATCATCGTCGGCCCCGGCATCCGCTCGGGCATGGCGCTGCGCTACGACAACCCGCGCGAGATCGGGCCCGACCGGCTCGTCAACGCCGTGTCGGCCTACGAGCGCTTCCGCGGCGCCTGCATCGTCGTGGACTTCGGCACGGCCGTGACCTACGACCCGGTGAGCGCCACCGGCGAGTACCTCGGCGGCATCATCGCGCCGGGCGTCGAGATCTCGCTCGAGGCGCTCAGCGAGCGCGCCGCCGCGCTGCCGCGCATCGACCTCACCGCGCCGCGCTCGCTCATCGGCAAGACGACCGTCGACGCGATCCGCTCGGGCATGATCTACGGCTTCGCCGGCCAGGTCGACGGCATCGTGCGCCGGCTGCGCGCGGAGCTCGGCGAGGAGACGCAGACGGTCGCGACCGGTGGGCTCGCCGAGGTGATCGTGCCGCACACCGACTCGATCGACGAGATCGACGACATGCTCACGCTGAGGGGCCTGCGGCTTCTCTGGGAGCGCAACCGCTGAGCTCCGGGCCGCCTCTACGATGGAGGCGTGCTCACGGACTCCTGGAAGCTCGGCGATCTCGAGATCGCCAACCGCGTCGTGCTGGCCCCGCTCGCCGGCATCGGCACGTGGTTCGTGCGCCTCCAGGCCAAGCGCCACGGCGCCGGGCTCGTCGTCTCCGAGATGGTCTCCAGCTTCGCGGTCCACCACCGAAACGAGAAGACCCGCATCGAGATGCTGCGCGTCCACCCCGACGAGCACCCGGTCTCGCTGCAGCTCTTCGGGCAGGACCCGGACGTCATGCGCTCGGCGGCCGAGACGGTCGCGCAGGCGGGCGTGGACGCGATCGACATCAACCTGGGCTGCCCGGTGCCGAAGGTCTGCAAGACGGGCGCCGGCGCGGCGCTGCTGAAGGACCACGACACCGCGGTGAAGGTCGCGCGCGCCGCCCGCGAGGGCTCCGGCCTGCCGGTGACGGTCAAGCTGCGCTCCGGCCAGCGCCGGGGCGAGACGGACGGCGTCGTGCTGGCGCGCCGGCTCGTCGAGGAGGCCGGGGTCGCCGCCATCGGCTTCCACCCCCGCAGCGCGCAGGTCCACCACAAGGGGGAGCCGGACTATGCGCTGGCCGCGGAGCTGGTGGCGTCGCTCGACGCGCCCGTGATCGTCTCCGGGGGCCTGCGCGACCTCGCCGCCGCCCGCCACGCCTACGAGGCGACGGGCGCGGCCGCGATCATGCTCGCGCGCGGGTCGCTCGGCAACCCGTGGCTGTTCTCCCGGCTCCTCGGGCTGCGCGACGACGAGCCCTCGCGCGAGGAGGTCCTCGACGAGCTCGACTGGCTCATGGACCGCGCCGTCGAGCACCTCGGCGAGGCCCGGGCGGGGCGCTGGCTGCGCAAGGCCTACCCCTGGTACGTGGAGCGCCTGGAAGGTGGACGGGCGCTGCAGGCCGCGCTCCAGCAGACGGACACGGTGGAGGCGGCTCGCGCCGCGCTCGCGCCGCTCCGGCCGCAGCTCGTCTGAGGCGCTCTGCGCGGCCGGGAGCCATTGCTACACTGCCCCGCCCTTCAAGACCACCCCGAGGGACCGCAGAGCACATGCCGAAGGACGTCATCCTCACCCCCGACGGACTGCTGAAGCTGAAGGAAGAGCTCGAGCAGCTGTCGACCGTCAAGCGCCGAGAGGTCGCGGCGCGCATCAAGGAAGCACGCGAGTTCGGCGACATCTCCGAGAACTCGGAGTACGACGACGCCAAGAACGAGCAGGCGATGCTCGAGCAGCGCATCGCCCAGCTGGAGGAGCGGCTGCGCTCGGCTTCCGTCATCGACGCGAGCGACATCGACACCGACGTCGTCAGCGTCGGCTCCGCCGTGAACGTCAAGGACGAGGACACGGGAGCGACCAACAAGTTCCTGATCGTCGGCTCGGCGGAGGCCAAGCCGCCGGAGCGGCTGTCGAACGAGTCGCCCGTCGGCAAGGCGCTGATGGGCCGCAGGAAGGGCGACGTGGTCGACGTGGTGCTGCCGAACGGGAAGAAGCGGCAGCTCAGGATCACCAAGATCGACATCGGGTTGAAGTGAGCGA
>JANJUA010000054.1 GCA_024710825.1 Solirubrobacteraceae bacterium | reverse complement strand
CTCGCCGGCGTGCTCGGCTGACCGGTCAGCCGAGCACGATCCCCTCGAACGAGGCGAACGTCGGGACGGTCAGGGAGACCTCGCGGACGCCGTCCGGCGGGGCCGGGAACTTCGCCGACAGCGCGACCTCCTGGTCCCAGCCGATCCTGGAGCCGTCGCCCACGGGGCTCGTGCAGACGCAGCCTCCCTGCTCGCCGCGCAGCGGTGCGTACTCCTTCACGTTGACGTCGTCGACGAGCCGGGCTCCCGACAGGTCCGCCCGCTCGCCGTCCTCGCTGAGCAGCTCGGGGTCGAACGAGCCCGACCCGGTCCGCAGCACGAGCTGCGCCGTCAGCACCCGCCCGCTGCGCCGCACGGCCAGCAGCTCCAGGGACGTTCCCTCGACGGAGCCCGCGACCGTCGCCATCGGCTTCGAGGGCGCGGTGGCGACCGTCGAGGTCATCGCGGCGACCCGGCCCTCCAGCGGCTCGTCACCCGAGCCGCCGCCGCAGCCCGCCGCGACCATCGCCAGGGCCGCCGCTCCGGCCGCCGTCCTCAGAACGTGCACGTAGCACCACTCCTTCACCGTCAGGGATCGATGTCGCGACGGTGAGTGCCGTGTCCGGCAACATTCGCCCCGTCTGGCGGCCGCGCCAGACGCGACGAGCGTCACCGGAAGCGGCACTAAGAGCCGCGTGCGACCGATTCGTCCCCCGACTGGCGCAGCAGGGCCCCGGTGGTCTGCTCGAGGATCTTGCGCCAGGCCCGCGTCTTCTCGGTGTCCGGCGCCGCGAAGTGCTTGACGACCTTGCGCACCCGCGTGGCGGAGATCCTGATGCCGTGGCGCTCGCAGATCTCGCGGTAGTGCTCGTAGTCGGCGGCCAGGCGCAGCGTCACCGACTCGAAGCCGTGGCGCGCCACGTCGACCCGCGACGTGAAGTTCATGACGGACGTCTGGAACATCAGCTCGTCGTCGGCCTCCGGCTCGATGAGCAGGATGTCCACGCCGGGGTAGCGCTGCTCCCACTGGCGCGCCATCTCGTGCAGCCGCTGGTAGGCCAGGAGCTTGAACGCCTGATAGCCGATCTGGGGGAAGCCCATGTCCGACACGCGCCGGGGCCGTGAGCCGAACAGCGTCGGCACCGTCTTGGTGAAGTCGTTGACGTACGGCACGAGAGGGTTGACGACGACCACGAGCTTCGCGCCCGCCTCGACGGCGATGTCGAGGTTCGTGGTCGAGACGATCCCGCCGTCGACCAGCTCCCGGTCGCCCACCCGGACCGGCTCGTAGACCATCGGCAACGCGGTGCTCGCCGCCACCGCGCGCGACACCGGCACGTCGTCCCAGCCGTCCGAGCCGAAGACGATCCGCTCGCAGGTGTCGAGGTCCGTCGCCGTCAGGTACAGCTCCGCCTCGAGGAGGCGGAAGTCGTCGCTGCGCTCCGGGTCGGACAGCACCGTTCGCACGTACTCCTCGAGGCCCTTGCCGGCGTACATGCCCGAGGGCAGCCCCTCCGCCAGTCCCAGCAGCACGTCCATCGCGGACGCCGAGCCGAGCTGGCCGGCGAGCCGGCGGACGACCGACACGGCGCGCAGCGGCAGCCGCGCGCCCGACTTCGCCCACGAGAGCAGGTTCGGCCGCAGCAGCGTGCCCAGGTCGAGCTCCGGGAACGGCGTCGGCGCCTGCTGGTTGACGACCCGCATCATCTCCTCGGGCGTCACGCCGTTGGCGGTCAGCGCCGCGACGAACGAGCCGGCCGAGGTGCCCACGTAGACGTCGAACTCGGTGACGCTCCGGTTCACCGACAGGAGATCGAGCGCCCGCAGCGCCCCGATCTCGTAGACCGCCCCCGTGAAGCCGCCCCCGCCGAGCACCAGCGCGGTCTTCGAGCGGCGCTTGCGCCGGCGCCGCTTGGCCGGCAACGAGACGACGTTGTCCATCGCACCGAGAGTCTAGGGTGGTCGCGGACCGCAACCCGCAGCTTCTGCGGGTGTCTGAACCCTCGTGACCCGTCGCCGATCCCTCCTCGCACCGCTCGCCGCCGCCGTCGCCCTACTGGCCGCCGGCCCGGCGCAGGCGATCACCCCGGGCAAGCTCCAGGCGAGGCTCGCCGCCGAGATGGCCTCCGCCGGGCCGTCCTCGGGCGCCTTCGTCATGGACCTCGCGGAGGATCGCCAGCTCTTCGCGCGCCGGGCCGACCGGCCGTACATCCCCGCCTCGGTCAACAAGCTGTTCGTCACCGCCGCCGCGCTGCGCCGCCACGGCGGGGACGCCACCCTCGACACGGTCGTCCTCACCAACGGCGAGATCGACGAGGAGGGGGTGCTCGACGGCAACCTCTACCTCCGCGGCGGCGGCGACCCGACGCTCACCGTCGAGCGGATCGAGAACCTCGCCGCGCAGCTCGACCTGACCCGGGTCCGGGGTCGCGTGGTCGGCGACGAGACCCGCTTCGACCTGCTGCGCGGTGCGACGAACACCGGCGGGGCGCGCGACGGCGAGGTCGGCGGGCAGCTCGGCGCCCTGGTCACGAGCCGCGGCTACGCCGGCGGCGGCTGGCAGAACCGCCCCGCGGCGGTCGCCGCCGACGCCCTGCGGCGTGCACTGGAGCGGCGCGGCATCGACGTCAGCGGCGCGAAGGTGCGCCTCGGCGCCACGCCCCGCGCCGCCGTCGAGCTGGCGCGGACCGTCTCGGCGCCGATGGCCGACCTGATCGCCCGCACGAACGTGCCGTCCGACAACTTCATCGCCGAGATGCTGCTGAAGGGCCTCGGCGCCGAGTTCGGCGGCGGCGGGACGACGGAGGAGGGCGCGGCCGTGGTGCGCGGCGAGCTCGCGAGCCTCGACGTCCGCCCGACGATCGTCGACGGCTCCGGCCTGTCGCGCTCGGACCGCACCAACGCCCGCCACGTGGTCCTGCTGCTCGACCAGATGGCCGAGAGCGAGGACGGCGACGTCTTCCTGGGCTCGCTCGCCGTCGCGGGCCGCTCCGGCACGCTCGCCTCGCGCATGCGCCGCGGCGCGGCCAACGGCCGCTGCCGGGCGAAGACCGGCACGCTGCGCGACGTCAGCTCGCTGGCCGGGGTGTGCACCACGAAGGGCGGCGACCAGGTGGGCTTCGCCTTCCTCATGAACTACGTCAGCCCGTACGCGGCGCGCGCCATCCAGGACCGGATGACGAACGCGATCGCGCGCCTGCGCTGATATGGGCGTCGGTTTGTCAAGCGGGCGTGGTCAGGCGCGTTCGCTTGGCGGCCGTGGCTGTGGTTGTGTGGGTCGGGTGCTCGAGGGGTCGCCGCCGCTGCGCGACGACGGATCTGGCTGATATTCGCGGGCTGGCTACCGCTGGACCGTTGTGCGTCGCGGGCCGGCTGTCTGAGATCGAGCTCGCCCCGCGGACGGGGTGCTCCCAGCGCAGTCGCCGGTCCTGGTGTGCGTCGGGGCGGCGGCCCCTCGACCGCCCGACCGGGTTGTCGGTGCGGCTCAGGTGTGGGTGATCTCCCAGCAGAAGTGCGACAGTACGCGGGCGACGGCGATCGCGGTGACGGTCGAGCGCTTGCCGCGCTGCTGGTGCAGCTCGCGCCAGCGCTGGTGCAGGCGCCGCTGGGCGCGCCAGGCGCAGTCGACGGTCGCGGGGGCGGCGGCGTCCTGGCGGCGGCGCAGGCTGCCGTTCAGCCGTGGCGGCTTGCGACGCGGCGCAACAGAAACTTGCCGAGCCGGTGACGGGCGCGCATCAGATCGGCGCGGACGTCCTCGCGGGCGCGCACCAGATCGCGGACCTGCTCTTGCTCGACGCTCGGAACCACCACCAGCGTCAGCTCACCGGCCATGTGCAACCGGGCGAGCTTGAGCGCGTCGCGCGCATCGGTCTTGATCCGCGGCTTCGCGCCACCACCGCCGGCGATCTCGCCCGGCGCGCAGACCGAGATCTCCAGGCCCCGACGCGAACGACGCGCCAGCCCATAGCCGGTCGGGCCGGCCTCATAGACCGCGCGCACCCGTCCCGGCAAACGCCTCCAAGACCTCCATGACCTCGTGTGGACGGCCAAGCACCGTCCGCTTGGTCACCTCGCCGGTCGCGGTGGCGAGCACCGCGACCGCCGTCCGAGACGCATGCACGTCCAACCCGACCCAACAGGTAGCCTCGCTCATGGCCGGCGGCCTCCATCGATGTGGTTATCCGCCGCAGCGGCCCGAACCGATGCGACGGCCAGGCAAGCCCACGAACTTCGCTGCGCAGGCCCGCCGGCCACCTATCTCACGCGGGCCGGACGCCCATAGGGTCTGAGGGCCAGGGCACGCCGCCGGACCGCTTCGGCGACCCCCACCCCATGACCGGCGCCGGACAGCTCCGGAGTGGCGCATCGATCGCGGGGTATTCCGTCGCCATGGCGTACGTCGACCGCATCGCCGAGCCATGGGGCACGCGGACGCCACATGCGGCCGGCAACCCCTGGCCCGTCCGCGTCGACCGCTACCTCGACGAGGGCGTGGACCCCGACGCGGTCACCTGGGTCGAGACGGCCTCGATCCTGCATTCCAACGGCGACGCGCTCGAGATCGCCGTCGCCGGCGGGCGCATGGTCGGCGTGCGCGGCATCGCGCGCTCGCGCGTCAACCACGGGCGGCTCGGCCCCAAGGACCTCTACGGCTGGCAGGCCAACCGCTCCCCCGACCGCCTCACGCGGCCGCTGATCCGCCGCGACGGCGAGCTGGTGGAGACCGACTGGGACACC
>JANJUA010000340.1 GCA_024710825.1 Solirubrobacteraceae bacterium | reverse complement strand
GTCTGCAGCGTCATCCACGGCCACAGGATCGGTTCGAGAGTCGTCGACTTCACCGGCAGCGAGGGCGCCACCGCGTGGGCGGCCTCGAAGATGCGGTTCTCCAGAGCCTTGTCACGCCGGGTCTCCCGCTCGTGGAGATGGAACCCCGTCCGTTGCGCGCAATGCTGCAACGCCCGCACCGCGACCCGCAGATCGGGGTCGGCGACGCAACCTACCAACTCCTGGTCGACCTCGGGCAGGCTGGTCGTGCCCAGCAGATGCACCGCGGCGAAGCGATGCTCCGGCGAGGGATGGGACAAGAGCTTGCGCGCCTCGGGGACCACGGCCGGCGCGTTGTGGACCGCGCCGCTCCAGAGCGCCAGGTAGACCTGCTCCGCATCGTCGCTCGCCAGGATCTCCCGCCGGCGCTCCTCCGACTCCAGGCAGGTCAGCACACATTCGACCGTCTTCGCCGCGGCGCCCGCCGAGAGCGCGTCGTACCCGAAGCCGAACCAGGTGTCGATCGCGCGGATGGTGGCGCTGAAGCGGACCAGGTTCTGGTCGACGATCAGCCGCAGCATCCGCCGGAAAGCCTCGGGATGGGCCTCGTCGACAGTCTCCAGGATGGTCTGCCGCAGGCCCTCCTGCCGCTGCGCCGCGAGCAGCAGCTTCTCGATGAACTCCCAACCGTCGGGCCGCGACGCGGTCAGCAGGGCCCGGGTGACGTGCCGGCCCATGCGCCCGATCTCATGCTCGCCATTGGCCGAGTCGATCAGAATCTGGAAGACCTGCTCGCCAGTCTCGCCGCCGGCGGCTCCGACTCGACGTGCGCCCGCGCCTGCGCCGCCAGGTGGTCGGCGACGAACGGACGCCGCCCCGTCAGCAGCTCATAGGCGACCACCGTCAGGGCATAGCGGTCGCTCGCCGCCGTCGCCGGCCTGCCGAGCGCCTGCTCCGGCGAGAGATACGCGGCGGTGCCCAGCACCTGACCGGTCTGCGTCAGGCTCGTCGCCTCGCTCGCCATGCGCGCGATGCCGAAGTCGCCCACGGCGAGAGCGCGGCGCTCGTCGAGCAGCAGGTTCCCCGGCTTCACGTCGCGGTGGACGATGCGGTGCGCGTGGGCGTGGTCGAGGGCGCTCGCCGCGTCCGCGAGCCAGGCGAGCGCCACCGCGCGCGGGATCGGCTCACCGCCCCGTAGGCGATCCGCGAGCGTCCCGCCCGGGAAGTGCTCCATGACGATGAACGGCGTGCCGTCGTGCTCGCCGATGTCGTAGATCGTCACGACGTGCGGATGGTCGGAGACGCGGGCCGCCGCGCGGGCCTCGCGCTGGAACCGCTCGCGCGCGCCGTCGTCGGCCGCGAACGCCGTCGCGAGCACCTTCACGGCGACGAGTCGGCCGAGGAGCGTGTCCTCGGCCGCGTACACGGTCGCCATGCCGCCGGAGGCGATCTTGCGGGCGATGCGGTAGCGGTCTGGGAGGCGGACGGGCGGGGACGACGCTGACATGCGGTTCGGGCCGGGCTACCCAGCGTACGAGGACGCTATGCTCTTCCGCCTCATGGCAAAGGTCTGTCACTCCTGCGGCAAGGGCCCGGCGTTCGGCAACAGCCGCAGCCACTCGATGGTCGCGACGAAGCGCCGCTTCGACCCGAACCTCCAGAAGGTCCGCATCCAGGTCGCCGGCGCCCCCAAGCGC
This sequence comes from Solirubrobacteraceae bacterium, assembly GCA_024710825.1. Classification (GTDB taxonomy): domain Bacteria; phylum Actinomycetota; class Thermoleophilia; order Solirubrobacterales; family Solirubrobacteraceae; genus Capillimicrobium. The sequence continues at coordinate 11,933 of JANJUA010000340.1, read as the reverse complement.
GCCTACGTATGCACCCGCTGCCTCAAGGCGGGCAAGGTCACCAAGGCCCTGTAGCCCCGCCCTCCCGGGCCGACCGGGACGGCGTTCATCATGGAGGGCCGATGCCCGGCCCGTTCGACAGCCCCGACCCCCGCGCCGTGCGGACGCGCCTACCGCGGCCCAGGCGGCTCGACGAGCCGCTCGAGGCTCCGCACCCGAAGGTCGCCGACGCGCTCGAGGCGCTGAAGCTGAATACCGTCGGAGACCTGCTCTGGCATCTGCCGCGCGAGCGGCGCGTGGCACGCCAGGTCGCGGAGCTCGCGCCGGGCGAGCAGGCGAACGTGCTCGTCGAGGTGCGCTCGATCCGCTCGCGGCCCGTGCGGCGGCGCGGCATGAAGCCGCTCGTCGAGGCGACGGTCGCCGACCAGACCGGCGTCATGAAGGTCGTCTTCTTCAACCAGCCGTGGCTCGAGCGCCGCTACCGGCCCGGGACCCGGCTGGCGCTCTACGGCAAGTACGACGGCCGCAACTCCTTCAAGGTCACCTCGCACTCCGAGACGCTCGACGTCGGCGCCGCGGTCGACGGGGTCGCCCACTACCCGGCTTCCGAAGGGGTGACCTCGACCCAGCTCGCCGAGCTGGTCCGCGCCCATCGCCACGCCATCGCCGACGTCGTCGAGCCGCTGCCGTCGCGGCTGCGCGTCCGGGAGCGCCTGCCGGACCGCCAGGCCGCGCTCGCCGACGTCCACTTCGGCGCCGGCGAGCCGGGCCGCCGCCGCCTCGCCTTCGACGAGCTGCTGGCCACGCAGCTGCTCTTCGCCCGCCGCCGCGCCCTGCACGCCGCGATCGCGGCGCCCCGCCTCGACGGTCCCCGCGAGCTGACCGCCCGCTGGCTGGCCCGGTCGCTGCCGTTCTCGCCAACCGACGACCAGACCGTCGCGATGGAGGCGATCGAGCGGGATCTCGCGCGCGGCCGGCCGATGCAGAGGCTCCTGATGGGCGAGGTCGGCTCGGGCAAGACCGTCGTCGCGCTGTTCGCCCTGCTGCGGGCCGTCGAGCACGGCATGCAGGGCGCGCTCATGGCGCCGACCGAGACGCTCGCCGAGCAGCACTTCGCCACCCTTCAGGCCCTGATGCCAGGCGAGGCGGTGCCCGCCGCGCTGCTGACCGGCTCGACCGCGGCGTCGCGGCGGGCCGACGCGCTCGGCAAGCTCGCGTCCGGCGAGCTCGCGCTCGTCGTCGGCACGCACGCGCTGATCGAGCCGTCGGTCGCCTTCGACCGCCTCGCGATCGCCGTCGTCGACGAGCAGCACCGCTTCGGCGTCCGCCAGCGCAGCGCGCTCGACGCCAAGGGGCCGGACGCGCTCGCCCCGCACGTCCTCCACATGACCGCGACGCCGATCCCGCGGACCATGCGCCTGCTCGAGTTCGGCGACCTCGACCACACGGCGATCCACCAGCTACCGGGTGGGCGCAAGCCGATCGAGACGCACGTCGCGGCCTCCGACGCCGAGCGCGCCCGCGCCTACGAGCGCATCCGCGAGGAGGTGGGCGCCGGCCGACAGGCGTTCGTCGTCTGCCCGCTGGTCGAGGAGTCCGAGGCGCTCCAGGCGCGCGCCGCGACGGCCGAGTTCGAGCGGCTGCGCGCCACGGAGCTGCGCGACTTCCGCGTCGTTCTGCTCCACGGGCAGATGCGGCCGAAGGACAAGCAGGCGGCGATGGCGGAGTTCGCCGCGGGCGGGGCGGACGTGCTCGTGGCGACGAGCGTCATCGAGGTCGGCATCGACGTCCCCAACGCGACGGTGATGCTCGTCGAGAACGCCGAGCGCTACGGAATCTCGCAGCTCCACCAGCTTCGCGGGCGCATCGGACGCGGCGGGTTCGCCTCGGTCTGCATCCTGTTCGGGCCGAAGGACTCCAAGCGCCTGCGCGCGCTCGCGCAGCACGCCGACGGCTTCCGCCTCGCCGAGATCGACCTCGAGCTGCGCCGGGAGGGCGAGCTGGTCGGCACCCGCCAGTCCGGCTACGGCGAGTTCGCCGTCGCCCGGCTCCCCGACGACGAGGCGCTGCTGGAGCGGGCCCGCGAGCGTGCCGCGGAGCTGCTGGCCGAAGATCCCGAGCTCGAGCGCCCCGAGCACGCTCTGCTCGCCGACGCGCTGCGCGAGCGCTACGGCGCCGACGAGCTCTCGCTCCCGATCCCGGCGTGAGGATCGTCGGCGGCCGGTGGCGGGGCAGACGGCTGGTGACGCCGCCGGGCGCGGCGACGCGTCCGACGAGCGACCGCGTCCGCGAGGCCGTGTTCTCGATCCTCGGTCCGCTCGACGGCGAAGCGGTCCTCGACCTGTTCGCCGGGTCGGGCGCGCTGGGCCTCGAAGCCCTCTCGCGCGGGGCCGCGCGCGCGACGCTCGTGGAGCGCGCGGCGCCCGCGCTGCGGGCGCTGCGGGCCAACGTCGCGGCCCTCGACGCGACCGTCGACGTGCGCGCTCGCGACGTCCGGGCGTTCCTCCGCGATGCATCGTCGGCGGGAGGTCCATACGATCTGGCCTTCCTCGACCCCCCGTACCGCGACGCGGCGGGGCTCTCCGCGGAGCTGGACCTCACCGCAGTGCTCGCGCCGGGCGCGCGGGTGGTGAGCGAGAGCGACCGCCGGGCGCCCCTCGCGCTCACGGGATTGGCGGTCCAAGACGAGCGCCGATACGGCGACACCCTGATCAGGATCCACGCCAAGCTATGACCAAGGCCGTCTGTCCGGGAAGCTACGACCCCGTCACCAACGGGCACATCGACGTGATCACGCGGGCGGCGGAGCTGTTCGACGAGGTGATCGTCGCCGTCGTCAACGCGTCCGTACGCAAGACCCAGCCGCTGTTCGACGCGGAGGAGCGCATCGCGTTCCTCGAGGAGGCGACGACGCACCTGCCCAACGTGCGGGCGGAGGCGTTCGACGTCCTCATCGTCGACTTCGCGCGCCGCGTCGGCGCCAAGGCGATCGTCAAGGGCCTGCGCGCGATCTCCGACTTCGAGTACGAGCTGGAGATGGCGAACCTCAACCGCCGGCAGGCGGCGGACATCGAATCCGTCTACCTGATGTCCGGCCCCCAGTACAGTTTCCTCAGCTCCAGCGGCGTCAAAGAGCTCGCCACCTTCGGCGGCGACATCGAAGGGCTCGTGCCCGACGGTGTCGCTCGCCGGTTGAAGGAAGAGCTCGCCCGCCAACGAACCTAAGGAAGCCATGGACGTCCTCGTGCTCATCGACAAGCTCGACGATCTTGTCCACAACGCGAAGCCGGTGCCCCTCACGGACCAGGTTCGCGTGGACAAGGAGGAGATCTACGACATCCTCGACCAGATGCGCGCGACCATCCCCGAGGAGATCAAGCAGGCTCGCTGGATCGTCAAGGAGCGCCAGGAGATGCTGGCGGAGGCCAAGCGCGAGGCCGAGCGGATCGTCAAGGAGGCGCGCGAGCGCCAGACCCGCCTGATCTCCGAGGAGGAGGTCACGAAGGCGGCCGAGCGCGCGGCCGAGGACATCATCGAGGACGCCCGCGCCCGGGAGCGCGAGATCCGGCTCGGCGCGGAGGACTACGCTGACGAGATCCTCAACACCCTCGAGGTCAACCTCTCGAAGTTCATCGCGGCGGTGCAGCGCGGTCGCGAGCGCCTGCAGGGCAAGGACGAGCCCGCCGAGGTGGCCTAGAGCCCGGGGGGGCCGGCCTCCGGCGTCTCGGGCGCCAGCAGCGCGTCCAGCGCCGACAGGTGGGCGCGCACGCCCGCGGCCATCGTGTCGAGGATCGCCCGGGCCGACTCGATGCCGTTCGCGGCGTTCGTCAGCTGCGACTTGATGCGGCGCACGTCCTCCATCGCCTGCACGGCTCGCTCGACCTCGCCGCGAGCCGCGGCGGCGTCCAGCCCGCCCGCCTCGTCACGCGCCATCAGCACGCGCGCCCGCGCCAGCCCGTAGGCGACCTCGAGAGCGAGCCGCGAGCCGTCGTCGGGGTCGAAGACGACGAACAGCTTGTCGCCGTTGTACTCGCGCAGGGGATGCGTCCGGGCGGGCAGCTCGTCCTCGCTCGGGACGACGAGCACCGCGAAGTCGGCGTTGCGGGTCTCGAGCGCCCCGTCGAGCTCGGCTATCGCCTCGTTCTTGGAGAGCTTGCGGTCCTTGGCCTCGAAGACGACCCGGCCGCGCGCCGGCCCCGCGCACGCGTCGATCGCCACGACCACGTCGCCCTTGCGCCCGCCGGTGCCGCGGACGTCGCCGACCGCGTCGCAGTCGTCGCCGCGCGCGACGGCGATCGCGTCGAGCGCCTCGAAGACCGCCTCCTCGTAGGTGCGCCCCTTCGCGGTGCCGCGGTCGCGCTCCGCGGCGACCTCGTCGGCCTTCTCGCGCTCGGTCCGCAGCTCCGCGAGCGCCACCTTCAGCGCCGTCATCTCGCTCGTCATCGCCGCGAGCCGCTCGGCCTGCTGGTCGGACGTCTGCTTGATGACCGCGAGCGACGCGCGCTGGAAGCCCGCCAGCGGGTTGCTCTCCGAGTCCGAGGAGAACTGGCGCCGCAGGTCCTCGCGCATCTTCACCGCGACGTCGTTGACGACCGCCTGCACGCGATGTTGCACGGCCACGGAGGAGCCGTCGCCGAAGTGGCGCTCCAGCGCCCGCGTGACGTGGCCGTGCTCCGGCCCGAACGCCTCGTCGACCTTCTGGTCGAGGCGCTCGGACACGCGCCGCGCGCGGTCGACGAACTCGCGCTCGAGCTCGCGCGCCGCGCGCTCGAACTCCGCCTTGACGTACTCCACGTCGGCGCCGGTGTGCTCGCGGTCCAGCACCCGCGCGCCGATCGCGATCATCGCCTCGACGGCCTTAGTCGCGTCCGGGTGCTCGCGCACCAGCCGGACCGCGGTCTCGTCCGTGACGTCGAGGCCGTCGATGAGCACCCGCTCGCCGAGGACCTTGACGGGCGAGGGGGCAGGGAAGGGCAGGGTGGACGCAGCTTCCATGACGCCCGCAACGGTAGGCGGCGCACCCGACGGAACCGGCCCCATAGGCTGACCGCGATGACGGCCCTCGACGACGTGCTCGCCGAGACGGATCCCGCGCCGGCGCGGGTGCGCGCGCTGCTGGACGCGGAGCTCGAGCGAGGCGCGGAGCAGCTGCGCCTTCCGCGCTCCGGGATCCCGGAGCCCGTCAGCGTGCTCGTGGAGCGGGGCCTGCGCGCCGCCCTGCCGGTCCCGGCGACCCTGCGCGCCGACCCCCACGAGGTCGACGAGCGCGCCTGGCTGCTCGTCGCCGCGGTCGTCGGCGCGCTGCGGCACGCGGGCGGCGGCGCGCTGACGGCGGGCGACCTCGGCGGCCACCTCGTCCTCGACGCGGCCGCCTCCGACACCGACGCCGCCGAGCTCGCCGTGCTCGCCTACGAGGATCTCGCCGTCCGCATCGACCGTCTGCGCTCGCGCGCCGTCGTGGTTCCGTCCGGCACCCTCTCCGCGGCCAAGGACCTGCGTCCGCCGCTCGGCCCCGCTCACCCGCTGCGCGTGGCCGAGGCGATCGCGGCCCTCGGGGGCAACCCGGCCGACCCGGCCGCCTCGGCCGAGCACGAGGAGGCGGTGCTGGCCCGGCTCGCGCCCCACGACGCGGTCGCCCGACCCCACGACGATCCCGTTCCCGCCCGCCGCGTGGCCCGCCGCATCCTCCAGCGCCTGGCGGGCATGGGCAAGTGGGGCGGCTACCACACCGAGTTCAGCCACCTCGCCAAGGGCTTCCAGGGCAACGACAAGCGCCTCGCCGAGGACGTCGGCGAGCGGTTGATCGAGGCCGGGCTGCTCGTCGAGAAGAACAGCGTCGGACAGCGTCACGTATTCCTCAACCCGCGCCGCGCCGCGGACGTGTACGCCCTCGTCGACGACGGTACCGTGCCGAACGGGCTGACACTCGGGTAGGCTGCCTGGCTCGCTCAGATGAACGTTCTCGATTCCCTCGCCACCAAGGCCTTCACCGCCAAGACGCTCGTCGAGGCCGGCGTCTTCCGTCTCGCCCGTCCGGACCGGCTGGTGCGCACCGGACTCGCGCTGCGCCGCTGGGGGCCGACGGCCGCCGCCGGCTACCTCGTCTCCGCGATCCGCTACCCGGACGGCATCGCGATCGTCGACGAGCTCGGCTCGCTGACGTTCCCCGAGGTCCATCGCCGCACCAACCGCCTCGCCCACGCGCTGGCCGGGAGGGGCATCCGCGAGGGCGACAGCGTCGCGATCCTGTGCCGCAACCACCGCGGGCTCGTCGACGTCACCGTCGCGTGCTCGAAGCTGGGCGCCCACGCGCTCTACCTCAACACGATGTTCTCGGGCCCGCAGATCGCCGAGGTCTGCCAGCGCGAGGAGCCGAAGGCGATCGTCTTCGACGAGGAGTTCGCCGCGATGGTGGCCGCGGCCGGCGAGGGGCGTCAGCGCTACGTCGCATGGACCGACGGCGACGTCGAGCACGCCGATCCGATCCTCGAGGACCTGATCCGGGACGGCGACCCGTCGGACCTCACGCCGCCCTCCAACAAGGGCCGCGTCGTGATCCTCACGTCCGGCACCACCGGAACGCCGAAGGGCGCCAACCGTCGCCAGCCCGAGTCGCTCGAGCCGGCGGCGGCGCTCCTGGACCGGATCCCGTACCGCGCGCGCCAGCACACGCACATCGCGGCGCCGATGTTCCACTCCTGGGGCTATGCGAACTGGATGCTGGCGATCAGCCTCTCGAGCACGGTCGTCCTGCGTCGCCGCTTCACGCCCGAGGGCGCGCTCGCCGCGCTCGCGCAGCACCGCTGCACCGGCTTCGTCGTGGTGCCGGTCATGCTCCAGCGGATCCTGGAGCTGGACCCCGAGGTCCTCGCCCGTCACGACGTCAGCGCCGTGCGCGTGATCGCCGCCAGCGGCTCCGCCCTGCCGGGCGAGCTGGCGCTGAAGGTGATGGACCACTTCGGCGACGTGCTCTACAACCTCTACGGCTCGACCGAGGTGGCGTGGGCGACGATCGCCACCCCGGAGGATCTGCGCGCCGCGCCGGGCACCGCCGGCCGACCGCCGCGCGGGACGGTCGTGAGGCTCGTGGACGACGACGGCGTGGAGGTCGCCCGGGGCGAGACGGGCCGCATCTTCGTCGGCAACGAGATGGCGATGGACGGCTACACCGGCGGCGGGCACAAGCAGACGCTGAGCGGCCTGCTGTCCTCCGGAGACGTCGGGCACGTCGACGCGGCGGGCCGCCTGTTCATCGACGGACGCGACGACGAGATGATCGTCTCCGGCGGCGAGAACCTCTTCCCGCGCGAGGTCGAGGACTGCCTGGCCGACCACGAAGCGGTCGAGGAGGTCGCGGTGATCGGCGTCGACGACGCCGAGTTCGGCCAGCGCCTGAAGGCGTTCGTGGTCTCGCGCTCGCCGGTCGACGAGGACACGCTCAAGGCGCACGTCAAGGCGAACCTCGCCGCCTACAAGGTCCCGCGGGAGATCGTCTTCCTCGAGGAGCTCCCCCGCAACGCGACCGGCAAGGTGCTCAAGCGAACGCTGGCCTAGCGCCTGCCGGACGGGTAGCGTTGCCCGGTCAGCGATGTCGCCGGCACGCTCCACATCGAATGCCCCCGGCGTCGTCCTCTCCCAGGACGCCGACGCCGACGCCGTGCGTCGCAACGAGCGGCGCTTCCGCTCGCTGACCGAGTCGTTCACGGACTTCGTCTGGGTCTGCGACGCCCGGGGCAACCTCCTGTCCGACATGCGCCCGTGGCGCGAGGTCTCGCGTCAGAGCGCGTCAGAGCTGCTCGGCTCCGGCTGGCTGGACAGCGTGCATCCCGACGACCGCGAGCGGGTCGCCGCCCGCTGGGAGACGGCGGTTCGCGACGGCGGGCTCTACGAGATCGAGTACCGCGTCGTCGGCCCGGCGGAGTTCCGCTGGTTCGAGGTTCGCGGCGCGCCGGTGGTGGGCGAGGACGGGACGGTCGACGAGTGGATCGGCGTCGGCACGGACGTCACCGCCCGGCGCGAGAGCGAGCACCGCCAGCGCCGTCTCCAGGCCGCGCTGGACGCCGAGCGGCGCACGCTCGAGCAGGTGGTCGCCCAGGCCCCCGCCGCGGTCGCCGTCCTGTGGGGGCCGCGCCACGAGATCCGGTACTGCAACGAGCGCTACCGGGCGCTGCTGCCGCCGGGCCGCGACCTCGTGGGCCGCAGGCTCGTCGAGGCGGTGCCGGAGGCGAAGCCGACGCTGCCGCTGCTCGCTCGGGCGCTGCGCGGCGAGACGGTAGCGGTGACGGAGCTGCCGCTCCCGTTCGAGGGCGATGGCGCGCACCATGGCCGCCGCTACTACGACTTCACCTACTCGCCGCTGCTGGAGGGTGGCGTGGCCGTGGGCGTCCAGGTCGTCGCCACCGAGAGCACCGCGGCCGTCCGCCAGCGCGACGCCCTGACCCGCCGGCTGGACGCCGAGCACGACGTCGCCGAGCGCCTACAGCGTGCGCTCCTGCCCGACACGATGCCGCGGCTGAGCGGCGCCACGGTGGCGGTCGAGTACCTGCCGGCGACCGCGGACGTCGGCGTGGGCGGCGACTGGTACGACGCCCTGCCCGTCGACGACGACCGATTCCTGCTGGCGATCGGCGACGTCTGCGGGCGCGGCCTCCAGGCCGCGACGATCATGTCGCAGCTGCGCGCCGCGATGCGCGCCTACGCGATCGACAGCCCGCGCCCCGCCGACCTGCTGCGCGGCCTGGCGACCTACTGCGCGCGCATCGACGTCGGCGACCTGGTGACCGTCGCGATCGCGCTCGTCGACCGGGCGCAAGGCCGGATCTCGGTCGCCAGCGCCGGCCACCTCCCCCTGCTGGCCGTGCGGCCGGGCGAGGCCCCCGCCTACCTGCCGCTCGGGGGCGATCCGCCGCTCGGGGTCGACGTGGCCGCCTATCAGGAGACGGAGTCGCCGCTGCCCGCGGGCAGCCTTGTCGGCCTGTTCACCGACGGCGTCGTCGAGGAGCGCGGTCGCCCGCTCGACGTCTGCCTGGAGGAGCTTCGCGTCGCGGTGGCGCCGGCGCCGCGCAACCCCGCGGGGGTCGCCCGCGCGATCTCCCGCTACGCGCGCGCCGGCGGGCCGTTGGAGGACGACGCGGCGATCATCGTCTGCGCCACGACCTGAGCGCCGCTGCGAGGCCGGGACGGAGTGGGCGGGAGCTCCGATCCGGCCCCGAGCGCGGGCTACGCTGGGAGCGTGGCCCATCGCACGGACATCCTCGACCTCGCCCGCCTGCGGTTGGAGCCGGGGCAGGGCAGGCGCTTCGACGATCTCGAGGTCCCGCTGGACTCGCTCGAGCTGGCCGGCCAGCGCTACCAGACCCCCGAGGTCGTCCCGGTTCGGCTCGACATCTCGCGGATGACCGGCGGCGGCTGGGCGCTGCGCCTGCGCTTCGCGGCGGCGCTCTCCGGTCCGTGCATGCGCTGCCTCGCCGACGCCTCGCCCGAGACGGAGGTCGACGCCCACGAGGTGCACCAGGAGGGGGGCGGGGACGAGCTGAGCAGCCCCTACCTCGACGGCGACGAGCTCGACCTGCGCGCGTGGGCGCGCGACGCGCTCGCGCTGGCGCTGCCCAACCAGGTGCTCTGCCGACCCGACTGCGCGGGGCTGTGCCCGGTCTGCGGGGCGGATCTCAACACGGCCGGCGAGGACCACGGGCACGAGGCGCCGCCCGATCCGCGCTGGGCCAAGCTCCGCGACCTCAAGCTGGACTGAGCGTCGCGCGGCGGAGGCCCGCGGCGGCCGCGCCGAGCGCTCCGCCGACCAGCGCGAGCGCGAGCGCCAGCGAGACGCCGCCGCCCTCGATGGCGAGCCCGGCGAGGGCGGTCCCCAGGCCGGAGCCGGCGGTGATCGCCGTGCCCATCCACGCGAACGCCTCGGTGACGGCGCTCGGGGGCGCGAGGTCGTCGATGAGGCCGTAGGCGGCCGCGAACGCCGGGGCGATCGCCACCCCGGCGAGCATCGTGGCGGCGAGCATCGTCGCGATCGACCAGGCGGCCAGCAGCGGCACGAGGCCCGCGGCGAACAGCGCCAGCGCCGCGACGTAGCGCAGCTCCGGCCGGCGCGGCGCGGGCAGCGCGGCGGCGACGAGGCCGCCGAACAGCGACCCGAGGGCGAACGTCGCCAGCGCGAGGCCGCCCGCGCTGCGCGAGCCGTGGCCCTCGCCGAAGGCCGGCATGGCGACCGCGACAACGCCGAACGCGACGCCCATCGCCGCGCTGCCCACCATCACGGTGCGTACGCCGGGGGCGGCGAGGGCGCCCAGGCGGGTGCGCCGCCCCGGGTGGGGCTCGGCGCGCCAGGCGCGCACCGCGCGCGTCGTGGTGAACCACAGCGTGCCGCCGCAGCCGATCGCCGCGACGAGCAGCATCGCCGCCAACGGGGAGGCCAGCGCGGCGACGAGCGCCACGACGAGAGGGCCGCCGATGAAGACGAGCTCACGCAGCGTCGCCTCCACGGCGTAGGCCAGCATGCGCAGCGCCGGCGTCGGGGCGAGCAGCGGCCAGGCGGCGCGCACGCACGGCTCGACCGGCGGGAGCGCGGCTCCCATGGCGACCGCCAGCGGCAGGAGCGCCGACGCGCCGGCGTCGGCCCGCACGGCGAGCACCACGGCCACGACGGTGGCCGGGAAGAGCACCGCGAGCGGCATCAGGACGCGGCGTTGGCCGACCCGGTCGACCACGCGGCCGAGTCCCGGCTGGGCCAGGCCGACCGCGACGGTGTAGCCGGCGACGAGCAGCCCCGCATCGGCGTAGGAGTACCCCTGCTCGCGCACGAACAGGACCACGGCGAGCTGGAGCATGGCCAGGGGAAGGCGCGCGAACAGCCCGCTGACGACGAAGGACGGGACGCCGGGTCGCCGCGACAGGGCGCTCCAGCGCCCTGCGTGGGAGGTGGGCACCGCTGGCAATGTAGGGCCCGGGGCTCGGCGACGCGGTCCGAATGGGCTACTCTGATCGGTCCCATGGCCGTCCCCAAGCAGAAGCAATCGCACGCTCGCACCGCCCAGCGGCGTGCGCAGCACAAGATCAGCGCGCCCTCGACGAACGAGTGCCCGACCTGCCACAGCCCGCGCCGCCCCCATCGGGTCTGCCCGGTCTGCGGCTCGTACGCGGGTCGCGAGGTCGTCGCCGTCGGCGACGGCCACGAGCACCACGACCACTAAGCGGCCCGTCTCGCGACCCTCGACCGGAAATGCCGGCCGTCGATCACCGTCTGCCCGTGTCCTCGACCCTCGAAATCCCTGAAGGGATTCCTTCGGGTCTGCGTCCTCGGCACACGGCGCCGCCGGCGGGCCTCTCCGGTCGACGGTCACGAGACGAACCGCTAGGCCGGTGACGGCGACCGTCGCGGTCGACGCCAACGGCGCCGACCTCGGCCCCCGCGAGGTGGCCGAGGGGGCGATGCTCGCTGCCCGCGACGGGGTGAGGGTGCTGCTCTACGGCCCCGCCGCGCAGATCGGCCCGGTCTCCGACGGCGTCACGATCGTCGACTCGCCCGTGTCGATCGCGAAGGCGGCCGACCCCGCCGCCGCGGCGCGCTCGATGCGCGACGCGTCGATCGTCCGCGCCGCCCGCGCCGTCGCCGACGGCGAGGCCGACGCCCTGGTCTCCGCCGGCTCCACGGGCGCGGCGCTGGCGGCCGGCCTGTTCAACGTCAAGCGCGCCAGGGGCATCTACCGCCCGGCGCTCGCCGTCCCGCTGCCGATCCCCGACTACCCGGTGACGCTGCTCGACGTCGGCGCGAACGCGGAGGTCCGCCCCGAGCAGCTCGTCCAGTTCGCCTTCATGGGCGCCGCCCTCGTCACCCTGCGCCAGGGGATCGCCCGCCCGCGCGTGGCGCTGCTGTCCACCGGCGAGGAGGCCACGCGCGGCACCCCGGTGGTGCTCGAGGCGCATCGGATGCTCGCCGCGCGCGC
>JANJUA010000322.1 GCA_024710825.1 Solirubrobacteraceae bacterium | reverse complement strand
GCCTGCCTCGAGGCCGGGGTGCACGTCGTCGTCGGGACGACCGGATTCGACCTCGACGCGCTGCGCGCGGCGGCCGGGCGCTCGAGCGCCAACGCCTTCGTCGCGCCGAACTTCGCGATCGGCGCGGTGCTGATGATGCGCTTCGCCGCGGAGGCGTCGCGGCACATGGCGCGGGCGGAGATCGTCGAGCTTCACCACGACCGCAAGGTCGACGCCCCGAGCGGGACGGCGGCCCGGACGGCGGAGCTGATGGAGGGCGACGTGCCGATCCACTCGGTCCGGCTGCCGGGGCTCGTGGCCCACCAGGAGGTCATCCTCGGCGACGTCGGGCAGACGCTGACGATCCGCCACGACTCGATCGACCGCGAATCGTTCATGCCGGGCGTGCTGCTGGCGATCCGGAAGGTGGGCTCGCTCGAATCGTCGCCGGTCGTCGGGCTGGAGCAGCTGCTGTTCGAGGCGTGAGCGCGGGGGTAATCTCGGGGGACCCGTCTGGAGGAGGCCTCCCATGCCGTGGACGACCCATCTGCTCGTCGTCGCCAACCGCACCGCCGGCTCGGGAGAGCTCGTCTCGTACCTGCGCGACCGGGCGCGTTCGGGACCGATCCGGGTGACGCTGACCATCCCGGTGGAGGTGGGCAATCGCGATGCGGCGCGGGCTCGGCTGGCGGGGGCGCTCGAGGTGCTGCGGGCGGCGGGTGTGGACGCGCACGGCAGCGTCGCGCAGGATGGCGACCCGGTGCACGCGGTGCTCGACGCCTACGATCCCGCCCGCCACGACGAGATCGTCGTCGTGACGCTGCCTGGGCACCTGTCGCGCTGGCTGGGCTGCGACGTCCCGCAGCGCGTGCAGCGGGCGACCGACGCGCTCGTGCGACACGTGGAGGCGCGGTCGGCGGTGCCGGCGCTGCGCGCGTGACGGGCGAGGGGCGGCGGACGCCGTCGCGTCCGCCCGGCGTCACGGTCGCGGTGACCGACCACGCCGCGGACCGCTACCGCCAGCGCGTCCGCGGGACGCTCGACGCCCGGCTCGACGTCGCCGCCCGGGTCGCTCGGGCGTGGGCGGCCGGCCGGGCCGAGCCCGGCGAGCGCGGCGCCGTGCGCGTCGCGGACGTCGAGGACCGCTCGCTCGTGTTCGTCTGCCGCCACGACGTCCGCGGCGGTGAGCTCGTCGTCATCACGCTGTGGGAGGAGGGCGTCGCCGCCCGTGTGCCGCGCCGCTACACGGACGCCCTCGACCGTTGACCGCCACGAGATGTGATTTCCGTCGACCCCTCCGGCGTTTCTCACATCTCGTCACGCCGCGACCAGCTCGCGCAGGCGGGTGTGGCGCAGGCGGGCGTCGACCCGGTGCAGCGCCAGCTCGAGCGCGGCCGGCTCGCCGACGAAGACGGCCATCCGCTCCGCGCGGGTCAGCGCCGTGTAGACGAGGTTGCGCGTCAGCATGATCCGGTGCGCGCTCGTGATCGGCACCACGATCGCGGGCGCCGAGCTGCCCTGCGCCTTGTGGACGCTCATCGCGTGGGCGAGGCGCAGCGTGTCGAGCGCGCGGTCGTCCATCGCCAGCGTCCGACCGTCGTCGGTGGCGAGCAGCGCTCGGCCGTCCTCGCGGTCGTGGTCGACGAGCACGCCGATCTCCCCGTTCATCAGCTGCAGCTCGTGGTCGTTGCGGGTCTGGACGACGCGGTCGCCGACCCGCAGCCCGGTGCCGGGGATCGGCTTTCCGTCGGGGTTGAGCTGCGCCCGCAGCGCCTCGTTGAACGCCTCGATCCCCACCGGCCCCTTGTGCATCGGGGCGAGCACCTGGACGTCGGCGCGCGCGTCGAGGCCGAGGTGGGCGGGCAGTCGGGCGGCGGCGAGCGAGACGACCTCGGAGAAGATCGCCGCCGGCCCCTCGCGGCGGACGAAGTAGTAGTCGCGCTCGACCTCGAGCTCGGTCGGCGCCGCGACGGGCCGGCCGTCGTTGAAGGCGTGCGCGGTGCGGACGATGAGCGAGCGGGCCGCCTGGCGGAAGACCTCGGTGAGGCGCGTGACGGGCACCTCCTCGGAGGCGAGCAGGTCGTCGAGCACGCGCCCCGGGCCGACGGGCGCCAGCTGGTCGGGGTCCCCGACGAGCACGACGTGGGTGCGGTCGCCGACCGCGCCGAGCAGCGCGCCCGCGAGGTACACGTCGAGCATCGAGGCCTCGTCGACGATGAGCACGTCCGTGCCGGGGATCGGGTCGGCCGGCCCGTGGACGAAGCCCTCGCCGGGCTGCCAGCCGAGCAGACGGTGGATGGTCGACGCCTCCGCGCCGGTCGCCTCGGCCATCCGGCGCGCCGCCTTGCCCGTCGGGGCGCAGAGCCGCGCGCGCAGCCGTCGCCGCTGGAGCACCTCCACCAGCGTGCGCAGCGTGGCGGTCTTGCCCACGCCGGGCCCGCCCGTCAGGATCGACAGGCGGTGGCGCAGGGCGCGCTCGACGGCGTGCCACTGGGCGTCGGTGGGGGAGAAGGCGCCGCCGGACGGCCGCCCGGGCGGCTCGGTCCCGTGCGCGGGCTCCGCCGCGAGCAGCGCGCGGATCCGATCCGCCAGGCGTGTCTCGACGCGATCGACCCGCGCGGCGGCGACGATGGCGTGCGCCGTATCCGCGTCGCCCGGCGCCGGCGGTCCGGCGCACGTGTCGCGCGGCGACCCGGATCCGGTCACGATCGCGCCGCTGGTCGCCAGCGCGGTCAGGGCGCCGTCGACGTCGCGGGGGCCGAGCAGGCGCCGCGCGCGGGCGTGCAGCTCCGGCAGGGGCAGGTGGCAGTGGCCGTCGGACTCCGCCTCGCGCAGCGTGTGGAGCACCCCCGCGGCCAGCCGCCGCGGGTCGTCGGGCGCCACGCCCAGCGCCCGGGCGAGCGCGTCCGCGGTCGCGAAGCCCACGCCTTCGAGCTCGGTCAGGCGGTACGGGTCGATCGTCAGCACGTCCACCGCCCCCGCGCCCAGCGCGCGCACCACTCGGCCCGCCACCGCCGCGGGCACGTCGTGGGCGTCGAGGAAGAGGCGCACCGCGCGCAGCGCCCGCGCCTCCCGCCACGCCTCGACCGCCGGGCCGATGCGCACCGGCCCGATCCCCGGCACCGCCCGCAGCGCCGCGTGCGGGTCGGCGTCCACCGCGTCGAGCACGCCCGGGCCGTGGCGCGCCAGCAGGAGCTCGGCGCCCCGCCGCCCGACGTGCTTGACCGAGGAGAGGACCGCGAGCAGCGCCTCGTCCGAGGTCGGCTCGGCCACCCGCAGCGAGACCACGACGAACTGGCGCCCGTGGCGCGGGTGCTCGCGCCAGGCGCCCCGCGCCTCGACCGCGTCGCCCGCGTGCAGGTGGGCGACCGGCCCGCACAGCACGACCTGCTCGCCGTCGTCGGAGGTCGCGTCGAGCACCGCGAAGCCGCCGTCGTCGGCCGCGTAGCGCACGCGGGCGATCTCCGCCACCAGCAAGTCTGCCGTCACACCGGCGACCTTACGAGCCGACCCGGCGGGCCGCCGTCGGCGACGCCTGAGATACTGCGACCCGTGGGCTCCCTCGGCACGGTCATCACCGCCATCGTCACGCCCTTCGACGACCGCCTCCAGGTGGACGAGGAGGCGTTCGTGGCGCTCCTGCGCCATCTCGCCGCGCACGGCAGCGACGGCGTCGTCGTCTGCGGCAGCACCGGCGAGGCGGCCACGCTCAACGACGAGGAGCACCTGCGGCTGATCGAGCTGGCGCTCGCCGAGCGTCCCACGGGCATGACCGTCATCGCGGGCACCGGCTCCAACGACACGCGCCACGCCGTGCACCTCACCGAGCGCTCCACCGAGCTCGGAGTCGACGCGACCCTCTCGGTCACCCCGTACTACAACCGGCCGAACATGCGCGGCCTCGTCGCCCACTACACCGAGATCGCCAAGGCGACCGACAAGCCGATCCTGCTCTACAACATCCCCAGCCGCACGGCGCTCGACATCTCCAACGAGCAGCTTGCCGAGCTCGGGCAGATCGACGGCATCGTCGGCGTCAAGCAGGCCAACAACGACAACCTCGCGCCCATCGACGGCCTGGAGGTCTACGCCGGCAACGACGACGCCTTCCTGCCGACGCTCGAGATGGGCGGCGCCGGGGGTATCCTCGTGGCCAGCCATCTGGTCGGCGACCAGATGCGCCGCATGGTCGACGAGCCCTCCAACCGCGCCGCGATCGACGCCGAGCTGCATGACATCTACGCCCTAATGGGCCTGACCGTGAACCCCATCCCCGTGAAGGCGGCCCTCCAGATGATCGGACTCCGAACCGGCGGGCTGCGCCTGCCGCTCGTCGAGGCCTCTGACGACGAGCGGGCGCAGATCCGCTCCGTGCTCGAGCGCCACGGCCTGCTGAACCCCGCCCGCACGTCGTGAGCGGCACGCTGCGCGTCCTGCCCCTCGGCGGCCTGGGGGAGATCGGCAAGAACATGACGGTGGTCGAGTACGACGACCGGATCGTCGTCGTCGACACCGGCCTGCGCTTCCCGACGGCCGACATGATGGGCATCGACCTCGTCCTGCCGGACTTCGCCTATCTGCGCGAGCGCGCCGACGACATCGAGGGCATCGTCATCACCCACGGCCACGAGGATCACATCGGCGCGCTGCCGTTCGTCCTGCGCGAGCTGGGGCAGGACATACCGGTCTTCGGCCGCCCGCTGACGATGGCGATGGCGCGCTCGAAGCTAGACGAGCACAAGCTGCGCGAGGTCGAGCTCGAGGACCTCGACCCGGGCGACAAGCTGGAGATCGGCCCGTTCGACCTCGAGCTGATCCACATGACGCACTCGATCCCCGACGCCGCCGCGGTCGCCCTGACCACGGATCTCGGGACGATGCTCGTCACCGGCGACTACAAGTTCGACCAGACCCCGGTCGACGGCCAGCCCGGCGACGTGACCCGCCTGGCCGAGCTGGGTCGCGAGGGCCTGCTGCTGCTCTGCGGCGACTCCACCAACGCCGATCGATCCGGCTGGTCGCCGACCGAGTCGGCGGTCGGCCCGAAGCTCGAGGAGGTCTTCTCGCGCTGCAAGGGCCGGATCGTCGTCACGTCGTTCGCGTCGAACATCCACCGGGTGCAGCAGGTCGTCGACGCGGCGGCCGCATGCGGGCGCAAGGTCGCGCTCGTCGGGCGCTCGATGCGCAAGAACGTCAACATCGGGCGCTCGCTGGGCCACATCACGTTCCCGGAGGGCATGCTCGTCCAGGCCCGCGAGATCCAGGACTTCCCCGACGACAAGCTCGTCATCTGCTCGACGGGCTCGCAGGGCGAGCCGCTGAGCGCACTGCGGCGGATGGCGCACCGCGACCACCCGCAGGTCGAGCTGCACGCCGGCGACACCGTGGTCTTCTCGGCCACGCCGATCCCCGGCAACGAGCGCGCGGTCAACGAGACCGTCGACCGCCTCTTCCACATCGGCTGCGACGTCGTGACCACCCGCGACGCGCCGATCCACGCCTCCGGGCACGGCTACGTCGAGGAGATGAAGCTGATGCTCAACCTCGTCAAGCCGCGCTACGTGATGCCGTTCCACGGCGACTTCAAGCGCATCCGCCTGCACGGGCAGCTCGCCGAGGCGGTCGGCATCTCGCGCGAGAGCGTCTTCCGCGGCATGAACGGGCTGCCGTTGGAGATCGACGAGAAGGGCGCTCGCTTCGCGGAGGCGGAGCACAGCGGCATGATCTTCGTCGACGGCGTGGACATCGGCGACGTGACCGACGTGGCGCTGCGCGACCGCCGGATGCTGTCCGCGGACGGGATCTTCGTCGTGGTGGCGACGGTCTCCGCGCAGGACGGCACCTCGGTGGCCGAGCCGGAGGTCATCTTCCGCGGCGTGCCGTTCCGCGATGAGGCCGACAGGGTGCTCGACGAGATCCGCGACACGGTCGAGGCGTCGCTGAGCCGCGCGGCGAAGGACGAGATCCGCGAGATCGACCTGCTCCAGGAGATCCTCCACACCGACCTCGCCGGCTTCGTCTACGACCGTCTGAAGCGCCGCCCGATGGTGCTTCCGGTCGTCGTCGAGGTCTGAGGCTTCAGCTCGGCGCCGCGGTGCCGATAGAGAGAGGGTGTCCGTCCGCGTCGCCCTGCTCGCAGCCGCGCTGATCGCCGTCGTCGCGCTGCCGGCCGCCGCCGAGGCGCGCAAGCGCGCCTCGCGCGTGGTGGTGGCGACGGCGCCGGTCGCCGACGCGATCCCGCTCGAGATCGGTCGTCAGGGAACCGCGGGCTTCAACGTCAACCTCGCCGTGCCGGCCGGCCTGGACGCCGCCCGCTTCGACGCGCTCGTGGCCACGACCGCCCGCCGCTGGGGGCTGTCGCGCCTCGGGACGACGACCGACGTGCCGCTCGCCGTCGACCGTCGCAACACGGTCGGCTTCTCCACCGCGACGGGCGCCGACGTGCTCGGCGTCCAGCGCGACTCGATCGAGGTCACGCGCTCGCGCGCCACCGGCCGCGTGCTCGCGCGCCGGATCGTCGACCAGGACCTCGCGTTGAACGCGAGCGTCCCCTGGCAGCAGGGGCCGGAGCACCCCAGCGCCGCGCAGTACGACCTCGAGACGGTCCTCATCCACGAGCTCGGCCACATGGCGGGCAACAAGGAGCATGCGGCGGGCTGCGTGAACACCCCGATGCTGGCCTCCGCCGCGCCCGGCGACTGGTGGCGCTCGCCGCTCGACTGGAGCTGGGCCGGCGCCTGCGCCGCGACGGAGCCCGCGGCCGCCGCCACGCCGACGGCCCGGGCCGCGCGGGCGATCGCCGGGGGCGCGCCGATCCGGCACGAGACGCGCGTCGTGGTCCGCTACGTGGCGGGCTGAAGCCGCCGAATCGGTCGGGCGGCGGCGGTGGGGCGCCTACGGCCGGAGCGCAACCCGCGGCGCGGGCACCGGTGGCGCCGCGCCCGTGGCGAGCAGCGGTCCGTCGAGCTCGGCCTCCGGGTGCTCGGGGAAGCAGGCGGCGAGCGTCTGGAGCCCGGCGCGCACCAGCAGGCCGTCGCACTCGGGCGTCACCTGGGCCGGCAGGCCGAACGAGCGGTTGCCGTAGCCGGGCTCGTAGCCCCCGTGCGGGTACTCGCTCGCGGCGGGGAAGTACGAGATCAGCCCGTTCGTGTAGCCCGCGTAGAGCGTGACCTCGGCGGGCGAGCGCTCGCGCACGGCGAGCCCGATCTCGCTGAAGATCTCGCCCGGGCCGGTGACGATCGCCCCGTCGCCGATGCGCAGCGCCCCGACGGGCCCGAGAACCGAGGTCGGCGCGCTCCCGTCCGCGAGCGCCGCCGCGGTGCGCGCCGCCCAGTCGCGGTCGTAGCGCGCGACGTTGCGCGCCGCGGGGTCCGACGCCGCGGCGACGCGGGCCTCCGCCTCGCGCAGCTCGGCCTCCACCTCCGCGGCGGTCGGCAGCGGCAGCAGGGGGAAGGCGACAGACCGCTCGGCGGCGCGCAGCGCGGGCGCCGGGCCGTCGACGGCGTGCGGCCGATAGAGGTGGAACGGGGTGACGGAGCCGTCGTCGGAGCGCTCCCAGGCGGTCGGCCAGGCCTGGCGGTCGGCGACGGCGTGCAGCGCGGCCAGCGCGAGCCGGCGCCCGAGCGCCCGGGACGGACCGAGGTCGGCCGCGAAGGCGACCCGCGGCAGCACGTTGCCGCCCGCGCCCTGGAGGAAGACGCACTCGCCGCCGGTCCAGCCGCGCACCGCGGCGCGCATCGGCCCGGGGTAGTCGGCGCTGTAGGCGAGCACGTCCGGCCCGACGCTCACGGTGTGGCAGCCGTAGCCGACGACCGTCGCGATCGGCGTCTCGTCGCGGCGGCGGAGCTGGAGCGTGGGGACCTGCCAGTCGACGGCTCCGTCGGGGTTCCAGCCGAGGATCACGCGTCCGTCGGGCAGCCGCTCGCGGCGGTTGACCGCCTCCGGGCACCAGCCGACGCCCCACACGGGCCGAGCCTCCTCGCAGCGCGAGAGCGCGAGCCGGGCGGCCGCCACGACCCGGTCGGCGAGCGTCTCGGCGTAGGCGGCGACCGCCTCGGCGACGTCGGGCGACGCGCCGCCGAGCCTGGCCATCCACGGCGACGCGGGCGGCGCGCAGTGCGTGTGGTTGAAGTTCAGCAGCACGGCGTCGGCGGGGCAGCCGACGGCCGCGGCCACACGCGCGCGCAGCGCGTCCACCTCCGGCGCCTGGATGGCGACGGTGTCGATGCCGACGACCACGGCCCGCCCGCCATCGGTCGCTTCGAGCGCGACGGCAGTCGCCTCGAGATCGCCGACGGACCACCGCGCCGGCTCGTGGCGGCGCACGAAGCCGACCATGGGCAGCCCCAGCGGCGGCTCCAGGCTGACCGCGGCGGCGCCGGCGGCCAGGGCGCTCACGGCGCGGAGACCCGGTACCGCTCGATGTAGTCGGCGTCCAGCTCCCAGCCGAAGCCGGGAGCGGAGGGGAGCGTGAGCTGCCCGTCGACCAGCGGCGGCCGATTGGCGATGAGGTTCCACCAGATCGGGTCGCGGTCGGGATGGAAGCACTCCACGTACGTGCCGTGGGGGATCGACGCGAGCAGATGCGCCGCGACCTGCGGCTCCTCGTGGTGGCCCATCGCCACGTCGAAGCTCGCCGCCATGCCCGCGACCCGACGCCACTCGGTGGGGCCGCCCGACCACGAGGCGTCGAAGTTGCAGACGTCGATCGCGCCATCGACCATCAGGTCGCGGCAGCCGCCGGCGGAGAACTCGCTCTGGCCGGCGCAGACGGGTACGTCGCCCATCGTCCGCACGTCGCGCATGGCGCGACGGTCGTTGTGCCAGCGGCAGGGCTCCTCGAACCAGCGCAGGTCGGCGCCTGCGACGGCGCGGGCGAACGCGATGGCGTCCTCCCGTGACCAGCCCTGGTTGGCGTCGGCGGCGAGGATGAAGTCAGGCCCGCCCGCCTCGCGCGCCTCGCGGAAGCGCCGCGCGTCGGTCTCGGGGTCGCGCCCGCCGACCTTGAACTTCATGCCGGCCAGCCCGCGCTCCTGGAGCTCGGCGACCTCCTCGGCGACGGTGCCGGTGTCGTCGTAGTAGCCGCCGATGGAGATCATCGGCAGGCGGTCGCGGTAGCCGCCCCAGAGCTTCCACAGGGGCTGGCCGAGCGCCTTGCCGATGGCGTCCCACAGCGCGGTGTCCACGCACGCCTGGGCGACGAGCCCGAGCCGCCGGTCGCGCAGGATGTTGAAGGTGACGGGGCGCGACAGCTCCCAGCAGCGCTCGACGGCCATGGCGTCCATGCCGATCAGCAGCGGGGCGATCTCGTCGCGGACGATCGCGTCGATCTCGAGCAGCCCGGCGTCCTCGTCGCCCGCGTAGGCCTCGCCGACGATCCCCTCGTCGGTGTGCACCCGGGTGACGATCGTCGAGCGGTGGCTCATCTCGTAGAAGCTGCCGCGGTAGATGCGTCCCAGGGGCACCCGGATCGGGACGGTCTCGATCCGCCTGATCGTCAGGCTGGGAACCGTGGCCGCCGTCGTTGTCATGTCCGTGGTGCTCACTCGCCGATCTGCCTCTCCCCGCCTGTCGCGGGCTGTTCACATCGTTACCGGGAACGTTTCCAGTTCGGCACCCAGTGTGCCCCGCCAACCGGTTCCTGTCAAGTCGGGGTCATCCTTCGCGCAGGACGGCCCGGCGCAGCTTGCCGCTCGCCGTGCGGGGCAGCTCGGCG
This sequence comes from Solirubrobacteraceae bacterium, assembly GCA_024710825.1. GTDB lineage: Bacteria > Actinomycetota > Thermoleophilia > Solirubrobacterales > Solirubrobacteraceae > Capillimicrobium. The sequence goes on along the minus strand of JANJUA010000322.1, from coordinate 1,903 downwards.
GTGAAGTCGACGATCCGCGGATACTTGTACGGCGCCGTCTCGCGCTTGACGTGGTCCTGGAGCGCGCGGGCGAGATCGTCGCTGGGGGCGTAGCCGTCGGCCAGCACGACGACGGCCCGGACGACGTCGCCGCGCTCTGGATCCGGCGACGGGACGACCGCCGCGTCCGCGACGGCGGGATGCGTGCCCAGGGCGCCCTCGACCTCCGACGGGCCGATGCGGTAGCCGGCGGAGACGATGACGTCGTCCGCTCGCCCGCGGAACCACAGGTAGCCGTCGTCGTCGCGCTCGACCAGGTCGCCGGTCGCCCACCAGCCCGTATGCGGCTCGTGACCGAGGTAGCGCACGAAGAACGTCGGCTGCGTGGAGGGATCGAGGCGCAGCTGGCCATCGCGGACCTCGACCCGGACGCCGGGCAGCGGGCGGCCCATCGAGCCGGGCCGCGCGGGCTCGTCGAGCGGCATCCCGGTGACCGCGCCCGTCTCGGTCTGTCCGTAGCCGTCGCGGACGAGCACGCCGGCCCCTTCCAGCCACGTCCCGACGGTATCCGCCGGCAGCGCCTCGCCCGCCGCCACCGCGGTGCGCAGGCCGACGCGGCGCAGCCGCGCGCGCCGAGCGATCACCCGGTACTCCGTCGGCGCCATGCAGAGGACGTCGACGCCCTCGCGTTCGATGACGTCCAGGCGCTCGGCCGGGTCGAAGCGCGCGTCCTGCAGCAGGGCGCGCGCGCCGCGCAGCCAGGGCGCGATGAACGTGTTGCGGGCGGACTTCGACCAGCCGGCCGCGGCGGTGCACCAGACCAGCTCGCCGGGGCGGGCGGCCAGCCAGTGCTCGGCCTGGAGCGCCTGGCCGGCCAGGTAGCGCTGGCCGTGGACGACGGCCTTCGGCTCGCCCGAAGTGCCACTCGTGAAGATGACGAGCGCCGGGTCCTCCGGCGCCAGCTCGGCGGCGGGCGCGGGGTCGGCGGCGAAGAGCGCCGGGTCGTCGACGAGCAGCACGGGGCACTCGGGGCCGGCCGCCTCGAGCTCGGGGAGGTCGCGCGGGTCGGCCACGATCGCCGCCGGGCGGGCCGTCCGCAGCCGCAGCGCGAGGTCCTTGGCCCGCAGCTGCTCGGTGCACGGCAGCGCGACGGCACCGCTGCGGAAGCAGGCCAGCAGCGTCATCACCCACTCGGCGCGGTTGCCGCACAGGGTGAGCACGACGTCCCCACGGCCGACCCCATGCGCGGCCAGCGTGCCCGCCAGCCGCGCGGCGCCGTCGGAGAGCTCACCGAACGACCACGAGCGCCGCTCGCCGGCCGCGTCCAGGGTGATGAGCGCCTCGGCGTCGGCCGGCGCCGCGTCGACGACGTCGCGGGTGAAGTTCATCTGACCTCCCGTGGCGGCGCGCAGCTGGCGCGCGGCACGAACTCTGTGGGCAACGTGACGCTCTCGGGCGCCGCGGCGCCGTCGAGCCGGCGCAGCAGGAGCTCGGCGGCGCGCCGGCCCAGCTCGGCCGTGTCGCGGCGGATGACCGCGATGGGCGGATCGTAGAGCTCGGTGGTGGAGATCGAGTCGCAGCCGACGAGCGAGACGTCGGCGCCGACGGTCAGCGAGCGGGCGCGCAGCTCCTGGAGCGTGCCGAGCACGAGCTGGTTGCCGCCCATGACGATGGCGGTCGGCGGCTCGGGGGCGTCCAGCAGACGGACGGTGGCGCGGCGGCCGTGCTCCGCCGACAGGACGCCCTCGCACACGTCGTAGTCCCGGGGCAGCCCGCGATCGGCGTAGGCGTCCTCGAGCCCGCGCAGGCGCTCGCGCGCGGGGCGCACCGGCCGGCCGAGGATCAGGCCGATCCGCCGGTGGCCGAGGTCGAGCAGGTGCCCGACCGCCTCGCGCATGCCGCTGCGGTGGTCGGAGAACACGCC
>JANJUA010000303.1 GCA_024710825.1 Solirubrobacteraceae bacterium | reverse complement strand
CGACGCACGTGTCGCCCGCGTCGTGGGCCGGTACTCCCGCGCCGCGCAGCACGTCGAGGACGTGCGCCGCGATCGCCGCCTCGTCGCGCGACTCGGAGGCGATGTCGACCAGCTCCAGCGTGCGTCGGGCAAGGGCGTCGGCGTCGGCGGACACGGGTCGAGAGCGTAGATGGTCGGGCCGCCCGACCGACGGCCTGCGGCCGCCGCCGGGGCCGGCGCCGCCGGGGTACCTAGACTGAGAGGCGATGCACAGGAGCCGAGACGGCAGGAGCGCGGAGACGAGGGAGAACGGCCGGAGCGATCCGCGCGCGGTCAAGCGCGCCCTGATGATCGCCGTGACGCAGGAGGGCGACGACCTCTCCGAGCTCGCCGAGCTGCTGCGAACCTCGGGCGTCGCCGTCGTCGGCCAGTCCGTCCAGCATCGCGACAAGCCCCACCCGAACCTCTACCTGGGGCCGGGCAAGGTCGAAGAGCTCAAGGCCGAGATCGAGGCGCTCGACGCGAACGTCGTCGCCTGCGACGACGAGCTCTCGCCCCGTCAGGAGCGCAACCTGGAGAAGGAGCTGGGCGTACCGGTCGTCGACCGCACCGCCGTCATCCTCGACATCTTCGCCGGCCACGCCCACAGCGCGGAGGGCAAGCTGCAGGTCGAGCTCGCGCAGCTCGAGTACAACATGGCGCGCATGCGCGGGCTGTGGACGCACCTCGAGCGGCTCAGCGCGGCCGGCGGCGGCACGCTGACCCGAGGCCCGGGCGAGACGCAGATCGAGACCGACCGCCGGCTGGCCCGCAACCGCATCGCGGCGCTGCGCCGTCGCCTCGACGAGGTCAAGGGGTCGCGGCGGACGATGCGCGCCGAGCGCGACCGCGCGCACCTGCCCGAGATCGCCATCGCCGGCTACACGAACGCGGGCAAGTCGACGCTGCTCAACGCGCTGACCGGCGCCGAGGTCGGCGTTCGCAACCGGCTCTTCCACACGTTGGACCCGACGACCCGCCAGCTCGAGATCGGCGGTCGCCGCTACCTCGTCACCGACACGGTCGGCTTCATCCAGAAGCTGCCGCACCAGCTCGTCGAGGCGTTCGGCGCGACCTTGGACGAGACCCGCCTGGCCGACCTCATCCTGCACGTCGTGGACGCGAGCGCGGACGAGGACAAGCTCCTCGAGATGCTCGGAGCGGTGGACGACGTCCTGGAGGAGATCGGCGCCGGCGATCGGCCGCGGCTGCTCGTGCTCAACAAGGCCGACCTGCTCGACGAGGAGGGCCGCCGCGAGGTCGGCTTCCGCCACCCGGACGCCGTCCTGGTCAGCGCCGCCACGGGGGAGGGGCTCGACGAGCTGCGCGACCGCATCGAGGACGAGTTCCGGCGCACGCTGCGCCCCGTCGACCTGCTCCTGCCGTACGCCGAGGGCGGGCGGCTCGCCGAGCTGCACGACGTGGCGGGCGACCTCGAGCGCGAGGACACGGCCGAAGGCGTGCGCGTCCGCGCCCGCATCCCGGCCAGCGTCGCGGAGCGCTTCGCGGCGTTCGAGGCGTGAGGCTCGCGATCCGGCGGCTGCGCGACGACGCGCGGCTGCCCACCAGGGCCCATGACGACGACGCCGGCCTCGACCTCTACGCGGTCGACGGCGCGACGCTCCGGCCCGGGGAGCGCGCGATGGTCCCCACCGGCATCGCGATCGAGCTGCCCGAGCGCCACGCCGGCCTGGTGGTCCCGCGCTCCGGGCTCGCCGCCCGCCACGGGATCGCCGTCGTCAACGCGCCGGGCCTGATCGACGCCGGCTACCGCGGCGAGGTCAAGGTCCTGCTGCTGAACACCGACCGCGAGGCGACGTTCACGGTCGAGCCCGGCGACCGCATCGCCCAGCTCGTCGTCACGCGCGTCGAGACGCCGGACCTCGTCGAGGTCGACGCGCTCGCGGAGTCCCGCCGCGCCGACGGCGGCTTCGGCAGCTCCGGCCGCTGACGGCGCGGCCGGAGCTGCCGGCCGACTCAGGAGATGTAGCCCGACTCCTGGAGGTACGCCTTGGCGGCGGCCTCGGGCGTCTCCTTGTCGAGGTCGACGCGGGCGTTGAGCTCCTGCATCACCTCGTCGGTCAGCCCTTCGGTGACCAGCTCGATCGTCTGGGCCATGTCCGGGCCGGCGTCCTGGAGGAAGGACTGCTTGACCAGGAACGTCGAGTTGTACGGCGGGAACATGCCCTTGTCGTCCTCGAGCAGCACGAGGTCGCGGTTCTGCGGGTCGGTCGTGAAGACGATCGACAGGTCGGCCTGCCCCTTGTCGAGCACCTCGTGGCGCAGCGAGGGGTCCACGGGCGTGAAGTCGTCGCGCAGGTCGAGCCCGTAGACCTGCTCCAGCCCGAGCAGGCAGTCGAGCCGCTGGCGGCACTCCGGGGTGCCGTAGAGCTTCAGGCCGTCCTCCTGGCCCTCCAGCTCGGAGATCTTCGTGATCCCGCCGAGCTCCTCGGCCTTCTCCTTCGTCAGCCCGACCTCGTTGGACGAGGTGAACGGCGTCGGCGGCAGCGCCTCGATGCCGTCCTTGGCGAAGTCCGCCTTCACCTGGTCGTAGGCCGCCTGCGCGTCGGTGGGCAGATCCTCCGTCTTGACCCCGAAGAACGACAGCAGCGCGGTGCCCGTGTACTCCGGGTAGCCGTCGATCTGGCCGTCCTCGAGCGCCTTCAGCGCCGTCTTCTCGTCGCCGAGGTTCAGCTCGGTGTCGACGTCGTAGCCGGCGGCCGACAGCGCCTGCGCGTAGATCTCCCCGAGGATCTTCTGCTCGGTGAAGTTCTTCGAGCCGATCGTGATCGTGGTCGACGCGTTCTCGGGGTTGCTGGCGATCTCGTCGGACGCCGCCTCGGCGGGAGCGGTCGCGCCGCCCGTGGCGGTCGAGGTGCCGTTGTCGTCGTCGGACCCGCAGGCCGCGACGCCGAGTACGAGCACCAGGGCGAACAGGGACAGGATGGTGCGTCTCATGCTGGCTTGAGCCTCCTGGAGGTCTTTGCTGTGCGGGTGGAGCTGAGTCCGCGAGGGGTCACCTCGCGCTGCAAGAGGGCGAAGAGCGCCTCGGCGGCGACGGCGAGCAGCGCGACGAGGATCGCCGCGCCGAGCCGCCCTTCGGTGCCGTAGACGCCGGCGGCGATGATCGGGTCGCCCAGCGTCGCCACCCCGGCCAGCGGGGCGATCGTCGCGGTGGCGATGACGTTGACGACGCTCGTGCGGATGCCGCCCATGACCAGCGGCAGGGCGAGCGGCAGCTCGACGCGGCGGACGATCTGCGCGCCGGTCATGCCCATGCCGCGGGCGGCGTCGACGGCGTCGCGGTCGGCCTGCCGGACGCCGACGTACGTGTTCGTGAGGATCGGCGGGATCGCGAGCAGCACGAGCGCGAGCGTCACGTTCGTGAAGCCGACGCCGAGGTAGGCGACGAAGAACGCGATCAGCGCGAGGCTCGGCACGGCGCGCCCGACGTTGGCCACCGAGGTGGCGAGCAGCTCCCCGCGGCCGACGTGGCCCAGCCAGAGCGCGAGCGGCACGGCGATCGCCACCGCGACGGCGACCGACACGCCGGTGAGCTGGAGGTGGTCCCACAGCAGCGGCAGGAGCTGCTGGCCACCGACCTGCGTCCCGCCCGTCTGCGACTCCCGCTCGTGCAGGATGAAGTCGATCGCGCCGGCGAACTCGCTCACGTCGCCACCGCCCGGCGCCAGGGCAGCAGCAGGCGCTGCGCGGCGAGCAGCATCACGTCGAGCAGGATCGCGAGCGCCAGGCAGAGGCCGCCGGCGAACACGACGTTGGACTTGAACGTGATGTCGGCGAAGATCTCGCCGCCGAGCCCGCCCGCGCCGGCGAAGAAGGCGAGCGTGGCGAGCCCCACGGTCGTCGTCGCCGCGATCCGCAGTCCGGCGATGATCTCCGGCATCGCCAGCGGCAGCTCGACCTTCCACAGCACCTGACGGTCGGTGTAGCCGATGCCGCGGGCGGCGTCCTTCGTCTCGGACGGCACGTTCTCGAGGCCGGTGACGATGTTGCGGAACAGGATCAGCAGCGTGTAGGCGGTCAGCGCGATCAGCGCCGTGAGGGCGCCGCGCCCGGTGATCGGCTGCAGCAGGAAGAAGACCGCGATCGAGGGCAGCGTGTAGAGCACCCCGGTGATGCCGATGATCGGCCCGACGAGCCAGCGGCGCTCGTGCGCCAGCAGCGCCAGGGCGAAGGCGATCGCGAACCCGACGACCACGGCGACGATCGACAGGTAGACGTGCTGCCAGAACGGCTCGAGGTAGCGGTCGAGGTTGTCGGCGATCCAGCCGGGGCAGAAGCCGTTGCCGGCGACGCAGCCGTCCTCGGCGGCCCGGTCGCGGATCTCGACCTGCGCGAGCAGTGCGATCACGGGTCCACCCCCGCCCGCGCCGACGGCGACTCCTCGGTCGTGTCGCCCTGGGCCAGGAAGTGGCCGACGACGTCGATCGACAGCACGCCCACCGCCCCGCCCGCGCCGTCGACGACCGGCGCGTACTGGGTGCCGGCCTGGAGGATGTCCGCGAGCGCGTCGCGCAGCACGGCGTCGCGGTCGACGACCGGCTCGGGACCAGAGTCGGCGGGCGCCCGGACGCGCTCGCGCGCCAGGTCGCGCTCCGACAGCCAGCCCAGCGGGCGGCCGTCGGCGTCGACGAGCAGCGGATAGGGCAGGTCGGACTCGGCGACGCGGGCGCGGGCGGCCGCCGTCGGCTCGCCCTCGCGGACGAGCGGCGCCCGCCACAGGTCGACGTCGCGGACGCGCAGCAGCGCCAGGCGCTTGAGCGCGCGGTCGGCCCCGACGAAGTCCTCGACGAACTCGTCGGCGGGCGCGGTGAGCAGCTCGGCCGGGCTCGCGTACTGGGCCAGCACCCCGCCGACCTTCATCACCGCGATCTTGTCGCCCATCTTGATCGCCTCGTCGATGTCGTGCGTGACGAACACGACCGTCTTGCGCAGCCGGCCCTGGAGGCGGAGGAACTCGTTCTGCAGTCGCTCGCGGTTGATCGGGTCGATCGCGCCGAACGGCTCGTCCATGAGCATGAGCGGCGGGTCGGAGGCGAGCGCCCGGGCGACGCCGACCCGCTGGCGCTGGCCGCCGGAGAGCTGGGCGGGGTAGCGGTCGCGCAGCTCGGCGTCGAGGCCGACGAGCGCGATCAGCTCGTCGACGCGCGCCTCCGTGCGGCGGCGGTCCCAGCCGAGCAGGCGCGGGACCGCGGCGACGTTCTCCCCGATCGTCTGGTGGGGGAACAGCCCGATCTGCTGGATGACGTAGCCGATCTCGCGGCGGAGCTTGGCGGCCGGCCGGGCGCGGACGCTGCGGCCGCCGACGAGGATGTCGCCCGAGGTCATGTCGACCATGCGGTTGACCATCCGCATGGCGGTCGTCTTCCCGCAGCCCGACGGGCCGACGAGGACGCAGATCTCGCCCGCGCCGACCTCCAGGCTGAGATCCGAGATGACGGGGCGATCGGAGCCCGGGTACGTCTTGGAGACGCGTCGGAGCTCGAGCGTGGTTGCTTCGCGGTAGGCGTCCGGCCCCTCTGCCTGGGCGGTGTTCGACGATGTCACGAGAAGGCCCCCGAGGGGGTCGAAAAACCCTACCGGGTCAGGGCGACGGGCTCGTCACCTGCCGGCGACCTGCCGGGCGAGCGTGTGGGCGGCGGTCTCCAGCGCGTCGTCGAGCGGCGCCAGCTCGTCGAGGCCCGTCGCCGTGCGGATCAGCCAGTCGGCGAACCACGCGTTCTTGGGCAGCAGCGGGCCGTGCAGGTAGGTCCCGACGACGTTTCCGCGGCGCACCCCCTCGAAGCCGGACGCACCGGTGGTGCCGTGGCCGGCGAGGACGCGGCCGAGCGGCTGCTCGCCCGGCCCGAGATGGGTTCGGCCGGCGTGGTTCTCGAAGCCGGCCAGGACCCGGCGGTCGCCCGGCTCGAGCTCCACCTCGACGGCGACGTTGCCGATCAGCCGCGGCTCGTCCGAGCGGACGGTGCGCAGGTCGACGAGCCCGACGCCGCGGATCTCCTCCGCGCCCAGCTCGTAGGCGTGGCCGAGGAGCTGGTAGCCGCCGCACACGCCGAGGATCGCGGCGCCGCGGTCGGCCGCGGCGTGGAGCACGTCGCGCTTGGTGGCGACGAGGTCCTCCGCGCACAGGCGCTGGTCGCGATCCTGGCCGCCGCCGAGGTAGAAGAGGTCGTGTGCGGCGGGGTCGATCTCCTCGCCGAAGCCCGCCGGCGTCAGCTCGAAGCCGATCCCGCGCCACTCGCAGCGCCGCCGCAGCACGAGCAGGTTGCCGCGGTCGGCGTAGATGTTCATCAGGTCCGGGTACAGCGCGCACACCCTCAGCCGCGGCACAGGACCACCACCTCCGAGCCGACGTAGTCCTCGGTCGCCGGGACGCGGCGCGGCGCCAGCGCGCGGTAGCCGAGCGGCTCCGCCTCCGCCGCCACGAGCGCGGCGCTCGCGTCGTCCAGCCGGATCTCGTTGCCCTCGGCCTCCCGTGTCCCGGCGGGGTCGACGGTCTCGCGGATCCGCTCGATGACCACGCCGCCGGGCTCCCGGCGCACGCCGACCGGGTGGCTGGCGTAGACGGTGCCGTCGACCTCGCGGATGTCGGGCAGGGGGCGCTCGGTGCGCTCGTCGTCGACGCTGCCCTCGAACGCGTCGGCGAGCGCGGCGGCGAGCAGCGAGCCGGGCGCGAGGTGGCGCGCGGCGCTGCGCAGGAACGCGGCGCGGCCCTGGGGACCGCCGAGGAGCTGGAGCGTCTGCATCGGGACGATGACCAGGGCGACGCGCCGGCCCAGATCGAAGTCGCGCGCGTCGGCGTGCACGGCGGTGACGGGCAGGTCCGCGGCGGCGGCGCGGCGCGCCAGCTCGGCGGCGAGCTCGGCGTCCGCGTCGAGGCCGACGACCTCGTGGCCGCGGCGGGCGAGGTCGAGCGCGATGCGGCCCGTCCCGGCGCCCACGTCGAGGATCGGGCCCGCCCCGGCCTGCGCGGCCAGCTCCCGCCAGAGCGAGAGGTCGGCCTCGTAGGAGCCGCATTCGACGTCGTGCCAGATGACGGAGCGCGCGGTCATGCCCACGAGCTCCCGGCGACGCCGCGGCGTCGCAGCGCCTCGCGCAGCGCGAGCATGGCGGTGTAGGTCGGCAGCGCGTAGAGCGGGCCGGCGCCGTCGGCGCGGGCCGCGTCCAGCCCCTCCTCGAGGCCTCCGACGACCTGGATGCGGTCGCCCGGCACCCCGGCGTACTTCAGGCGGACCGCCAGCTCGGCCGCCCGCGTGCCGGAGCAGGTGGCGCGCCGCACGCGGCCGGCCAGCAGCTCGAAGTCCGCGTCCCAGATCCAGGAGACGTCGCGGCCGTCGGCGACGTTGTCGTTGAGCACGCCGAAGAGGTCGTGCTCACCGGGCTCCAGCAGCAGGGTGCGCAGCACCTCGTTGGCGCCCGCGGGGTTCTTGACGAGCAGCAGCGTCAGCGGGCGCCCACCGAGGACGACGGTCTCGGCCCGGCCGAACGCGGGGGCGACCGCCTCGAGCCCGGCGACGACGTCGTCGAGGGAGGCGTCGAGCGCGCGTGAGAGCGCGGCGGCGGCGAGCGCGTTGTAGACGTTGTAGAGGCCGGGCAGCGGCAGCTCGACGCGGCGCTCGCCCTCCGGCGTGACCAGGGTGAACGCGGCCGAGCGCACGCCGCGCAGCTCGACGTCGCGCGCGGCGACCGCGGGCGCCGGGCGGACGGCGTCGCCCGTCGGGCAGTGGTAATGGCCGAGGTGGCCCATGAGGATCGCGTCGTAGACGTACGGGGCGCCGCAGCGCCGGCAGTGCTTGGAGTCCGCGGCGTGCTGGAGGCCCTCCAGCGCGAGCGAGGCGTCCTCGACGCCGAAGTAGAGCGCGTCGGCGCGCTCGCGCCCGAGATCGGCGACGAGCGGGTCGTCGGCGTTCAGCACGAGCCGGGTGCGCGCCGTGGCGGGCGAGGCGACGATCTCCGCCCAGCGGTCCGCGATCGTGTCGAGCTCGCCGTAGCGGTCGAGCTGGTCGCGGAAGAGGTTCGCCAGCAGCAGCGCCCGCGGGCGGAGCTGGTCGACCACCCCGCCGAGCCAGAACTCGTCGACCTCGAACAGGCCGAGGTCGCCCCGGCCGCGGGCGTCGAGCAGCGTCGTCGCGATGCCGCCCGCCATGTTCGCGCCCGCGCGGTTGTGCACCAGCCGCGTGCCGCCGCGCTCCAGCACGCT